>CACXAG010000149.1 GCA_902765585.1 uncultured Prevotellaceae bacterium | reverse complement strand
ACGGAACCTGAAGGACTTGAACCATATCTATGGGCATAGCTATATGATGCTATGTGCTGCCAGAATTCAGAGCGATTATCCAGAGCAGGAGACGCAATTCTTCAATCGTGGTATCTCAGGAAATACGCTCCATGACCTTCAGCAACGATGGCAGTCCGATTGCCTTGGTCTGAATCCTGATGTAGTGACATTGCTTATAGGAACCAACGATGTAGACTTGCATGTTAGCGGTAAGGAAACACTGGATTTGAAGACATGGGAAAATGACTATAGGCAGTTGCTTGACCAACTTCGTTCTGCCAACCCTAACATAAAGATAGCTCTTGGAACTCCCTTTGTGGCTAAGGTTGGACGTATAGGTTCGGCAGAAAACTATCCGCAGCGAAAAGCTCTTATTGCTGACTGCGCCAATGTCATTCGTAAGATAGCACAGGACTACCATGCAGTGCTGCTTGACTATGAAAAGATGTTTGAGCCATTGACAGAGCAAAATCCTTCCTACTGGATTTGGGATGGCATACATCCAACAGCGGCAGGGCATCAGAGAATGGCCGATTTGTGGCTGAATACAGTAATAAACTCGGATTAAAAGAATGAAACTTCTTATCACGCTATCCCTGATGTGGTTCTCAATAGCCAACCTCCAGGCACAGAGCATAAGCCATATTGAGACAACGAAGAGCTGGTACTATATCTATGACCAGGACGGCAAAAAGATCAAAACCCTCAGTACCAGTCAAGGTGAGCTGAAGGGCTATAGTTCCACCTTTTATATAATAAAGCAGGGGTCAGCATTCTATGTGACCTATGATGTCAATGGCAAACGACTCCATACATTTGGGGTAAGTGGAGTGGGGGAGATTCTGGCTGTAAGCGGTGACACATTCACCAGCAGACAAGCTTCATGGATTTACACCTGGAGCAAGGACGGTAAGGAGATTAATACGAGAGCTGCGAAATGACACTAAAGGAACTTATATCCATACAAAGTTGTGGTGAAGTTCTGAGTTTACCTCAAATTAGCCACAACTCAACAATCAGGGGTTATAAGTAGAAAATTACAACTTGTGAAAAGTATGTTTTCAGGCGTAAAAAAAGCAATGAAAAGTAGTGAAAATAAATAGAAAATAGTGGAAAATGCCACATTTGTTGCCTCAAATTAGCCTCAAATGGCTAAAAATAAAAAAGAGCTACTTTCGTAACTCTCTATTTTTTATGTACACCCGCAGGGGCTCGAACCCTGGACACCCTGATTAAGAGTCAGGTGCTCTACCAACTGAGCTACGGGTGCATCATTTTTGTTGCTTGATTCAGTACTCTTGCTGAATTGCGGGTGCAAAGGTACGGAGTTTTTTCGTAACCACCAAATGTTTTGAGGACTTTTTTCGAAAAAAGATGAAAAAAGGCTCGAATTCCGAAGAATCGAGCCTTTTTGTTTGGTTTTAGATGAACAATACGGTGAGTCCTGCCATCACAATGCTGACCATAGACATCAGTTTGATGAGGATGTTGAGGGACGGACCAGAGGTGTCCTTGAAGGGGTCGCCAACGGTATCGCCAACGATGGTAGCCTTGTGGGCAAAGGAGCCCTTGCCACCGAAGTTGCCTTCCTCGACCATCTTCTTGGCATTATCCCAGGCACCACCGGCATTGGCCATGAAGACAGCCAGCGTGAAGCCACCGGCCAGTCCGCCAACGAGCAAGCCCAGTACACCAGCAACGCCAAGGACACAGCCTACGACGATAGGAATGGCAATGGCCAAGAGCGACGGGAATATCATTTCGTGCTGTGCGGCACGGGTGGAAATTTCTACGCAGGAACCGTAGTCAGGTGTGCCTGTGCCTTCGAGGATGCCAGGAATCTCGCGGAACTGACGACGAACCTCCTCAACCATCTTCTGGGCAGCACGGCCTACAGCCTCCATGGTGAGTCCGCAGAACAGGAAGGCAGCCATAGCACCGATGAAAGCACCGACGAGCACCTTGGGGTTCATCAGGTTTACCTGGAAGTAGTTCATGAAGTCGGGGATGGTGGCATCGGCAGCAGAGATCACCTCGCCTTTGACGTTCTCCATCATCACACCGGCACGGTCCATCGCAATCTTGATTTCCTCGATGTAAGAGGCGAGGAGAGCGAGGGCGGTGAGAGCTGCAGAACCAATGGCAAAGCCCTTACCGGTAGCAGCAGTGGTATTTCCTAATGCGTCGAGGGCATCGGTACGATGACGAACCTCTTCACCCAGCTCGGACATTTCAGCATTACCACCAGCATTGTCGGCAATCGGTCCGTAAGCGTCAGTTGCCAGCGTGATACCCAGTGTCGAGAGCATTCCCACAGCAGCGATACCGATGCCGTAAAGTCCGTGAGCCAGACTCTCGCTGGACATTGAGAGGTCGAAGCCGTTGGCAAAGCCGAAGCTGAGGATGATGGCCACACCGATAGTAATCACGGGGATGCAGGTAGAGATCATACCCGTGCCTATACCTTTAATAATAACGGTAGCAGAACCCGTCAGACCAGCCTCAGAAATCTTCTGGGTGGGCTTGTACGAATGAGAAGTGTAGTATTCGGTAGCCTGACCGATGATGACACCGGCAGCCAGACCGCTGATAACGGAAAGCGACAGGCCGAGCCAGTTTTCGATGCCCAAGAAATACAGGATGGCGAAAGTGGCAATAGCAATGAGGATGGCACTGACGTTGGTACCGAGTGACAGCGACTTCAGCAGGTCCTTCATCGTTGCGCCTTCCTTCGTACGAACGAGGAAGATGCCGAACAGCGACAGGAATACACCCACGGCAGCAATCAACATTGGCGCAATAACAGCGCGCAGTTGAACTTCAAGGCCTGCAACGGAGAAGGCAGCAGCACCGAGAGCAGCAGTCGACAGCACCGAACCGCAATATGACTCGTAGAGGTCTGCACCCATACCGGCCACGTCGCCTACGTTATCACCAACGTTATCGGCAATGGTAGCGGGGTTGCGCGGGTCGTCCTCAGGGATGTCGGCTTCAACCTTACCCACGATGTCGGCACCTACGTCGGCAGCCTTCGTGTAGATACCACCACCAACACGAGCGAACAATGCCTGCGTCGAGGCACCCATGCCGAAGGTCAACATGGTTGTGGTGATGGTGATAAGCGAATCGTCAGTCAGTCCGTTCAGCGCAATGAACCAGATGGCAATGTCGAGCAGGCCAAGACCTACGACGGTGAGTCCCATAACGGCACCCGAACGGAAAGCGACTTTCAAGCCGCTGTTCAGGCTCTGGCGGGCAGCATTAGCCGTGCGGGCAGAAGCGTAAGTAGCGGTCTTCATGCCGAAGAAACCTGCCAAGCCCGAGAAGAAACCGCCTGTCAAGAAAGCAAACGGCACCCACGGATTCTGCACATTCAGACCGTAAGCCATGAATGCAAACAAGGCACAGAGCACTACAAACACAATGCCAACGACCTTGTACTGTTGCCACAGATAAGCCATAGCACCTTTTCTCACGTAGAGGGCAATCTCCTTCATGCGGGGCGTTCCCTCGTCTTCTGCCATCATCTGACGGAAGAAGAAAAAGGCCATGCCCAAAGCAACGATAGATGCTATAGGCACGAGCCAGAATACGGTTGGAATGATCATATGTTGTTTAGTTGTTTGTTATTTAGTGATTGAAATTATTCGTCGGCTATCAGGTCGGAATAGCTCTCAGCATCATCGTCTGGAGCATCCTCGATGGCGAAGGTGGTGCGGTAGTTGTCCTCGGTGATATCGTCATCATCGGGTTCGTCAACGATGTCGTCATCCTCATCGGGACGATTATAGGTATCCTCTATCTCCTCGTCGTCATCTTCGTTGTGTGTCTCAAACTTCATGCGCGGCTTGACAGCCTCCGGCTTCAGCTTAGCAAAGATAGCCTCAACCCATGTGCCTTTCTCGACTTCCAGCACCTCGTAGCCGTCGGCCACTTTCTTCTCGTACATGCCGCCCTTCTTGTGCAGACGGTCCTTGGGTAGGGTAGTGGTGGAGATGTCGAAACCGCTCTCGATGATGTCCTGGATGGACTGCGACAACGAGTCCCAGCCACCTCCGAAGTTGCGGTCCAGAACCTCAATGAGCTTGGCAGCCGTGATATGGCGGATGTTTTCGTAGGTCAGGTCTGTGACACGCGATATGGGGCGCTTCTTGATGGCCAGAATAATCTTGGCATCATCGGAAATCTTGACGCTACCAACCTTATATCCCTGGTTGGTGTATTTCTGCTTGACGATTTTGTCATCGTCTTTCAGTTCCTCAATCATAAAGGCACTACGAATGATGTCCATGTAGTGACGGAGATTTTCTTTTGTTTCAGCATCTTTCTCACCAGCCTCCAGCATGCGGAAAATGTCGTTCTCCTGAACGTCCCAAACGGTACTTTTGGTCAGCGTCTTCAGATTGACGGATTTGCTTGTTTGTTCTTCTTTCATACCATAAAAAATGTGTTAATTTGCTATTTGCTTGCAAAAATACGAAAAAAAGTAATAAATAAAAAAGGAATTATCAATTATTTATTACCTTTGCATCAAAATTATGTCAGAACCGTTAGCAGAGAGACTACGTCCACGGACATTGGATGACTATATCGGCCAGAAACACCTGGTCGGTGAAGGTGCTGTATTGCGCAAGATGATTGACGCTGGACGCATCTCGTCGTTCATCCTGTGGGGACCGCCAGGGGTAGGGAAGACCACCCTGGCACAAATTATCGCCAACCGCCTGCAGACACCGTTCTATACGCTGTCAGCAGTCACCAGCGGCGTCAAGGATGTGCGCGACGTTATAGAACGGGCACAGAAAGGACGATTTTTCAACGAGGCTTCACCTATTTTATTTATAGACGAAATCCACCGCTTCTCGAAGTCACAGCAAGACTCGCTGTTGGGAGCTGTGGAAAAGGGCATCGTCACCCTGATAGGTGCCACGACAGAGAACCCGTCGTTCGAGGTCATCCGTCCCTTGCTGTCACGTTGTCAACTGTATGTCCTGAAATCGCTGGAGCGCGAGGATCTGGAAGAGTTGCTCCAGCGAGCCATCACCAAAGATGTCTTTCTGAAGGAACGGAAGATTGTGCTGAAGGAGACTGCCGCCATGCTGAGATACAGCGGAGGAGACGCTCGTAAGTTGCTGAATATACTCGAATTAGTTGTTTCATCTTCAGCAACGGATGAAGTAGTCATAACAGACGAAATGGTGGTGAGCAACCTGCAGCAGAACCCGCTGGCATACGACAAAGACGGGGAAATGCACTACGACATCATTTCTGCCTTTATTAAGTCTATCCGTGGTTCTGACCCTGATGCTGCCCTCTACTGGATGGCGCGGATGATAGAGGGTGGGGAAGACCCTCAGTTCATTGCCCGACGACTGGTCATCTCTGCTGCCGAGGATATCGGACTGGCCAACCCCAATGCTTTGTTGCTGGCCAATGCAGCCTTTGATGCTGTCATGAAAATAGGGTGGCCCGAAGGGCGCATCCCATTGGCTGAAGCGACGGTATATTTAGCCACATCACCCAAGAGCAATTCTGCCTACCTGGGAATAGACGCCGCACTGGGTATCGTCCAACAAACTGGCAATCAGCCTGTTCCGTTGCACCTTCGCAATGCTCCCACCAAACTGATGAAAGACCTGGGCTATCATGACGGTTATCAATATCCGCACGACTTCGCGGGACACTTTACACCGCAGCAGTATCTTCCTGATGCGCTGAAAGATACGCGTATATGGCATGGTCAGCATTCGTAAGATGTAAGAAGTAAGAAGATGGAATATAACGATATTGTCACGCAGGTTATAGAGTTTTTGGGAACGTTTGCCTTTGCCATTTCTGGAATACGTCATGCTGCTGCCAAGCATTTCGACTGGTTTGGCGGCTATGTTTGCGGTATTGCTGTGGCTATTGGTGGTGGTACCATTCGCGACGTGATGCTGGGAACTACGCCATTCTGGATGACCAATCCGTTCTATATGATTTGTACGGCATTGGCGTTGATATTCGTCGTGATCTTCGCCAAACACATGGAAGGCCTCAGAAATACGTGGTTTGTGTTCGACACGCTGGGTTTGGCACTTTTTACCATTGCAGGAATCCAAAAATCGTTGGCATTCGGACAACCGTATTGGGTGGCGATTATCATGGGCTGTATCACAGGTTCTGCTGGCGGCGTCATCCGTGACGTCTTGTTGAACAACGAACCGGTTATTTTCCGCAAAGAGATCTATGCCATGGCCGCTGTGATGGGCGGAGTCACATATTGGATGCTCGACTGGCTCTGCGTCAATATTGAGTTGACGGTTATTCTGTCGTTTACGGTTACGTGTCTGATGCGCTTCCTGGCCGTCAGGTTCCATCTTTCTTTACCAACCCTCAAGAGTGAGTAAAACATGTGCGTAAAACTGCTAAAAGGGGATAATCAGGAATTCTCTATTTATCATAATGGGAATTATGACATATCGCGGCTTTGATGCTTTCTATTTAGAAAATAGCTAAAATATGATAAAATATCGAGATTTTGCTATCTCTGCTTTGCAATTTGAAGAAAAAGTCGTACCTTTGTGGCTGTTTTAAAACAAATCTTTAAGAATGGAAGCCTTTTTCAGGACACATCGCTATTTGGTGGACCACGTAAACGCGCCAGTTCGTCGCACCCTGATGGATGAGATTGACTGGAGTGACCGTTTGATTGGCATCAAAGGAACGCGTGGTGTTGGCAAGACAACATTCTTATTGCAATACGCCAAGGAACATTTCGATATTCAGGACAAGAAATGCCTCTATGTCAACATGAACAATTTCTACTTTCAGGGACGCGGTATTGCCGACTTTGCCGGAGATTTCTGTAAGAAAGGTGGACGCGTGCTGCTGATTGACCAGGTGTTCAAACAGCCTGACTGGTCGGAGGAATTGAGGAAATGTTATGATTTGTATCCTAATCTGAAGATTGTTTTCACGGGTTCCAGCGTGATGCGACTGAAAGACGAAAACCCTGAACTGAACGGTATCGTGAGGTCGTACAACCTACGTGGATTTTCTTTCAGAGAGTTTATTAATCTTCTGACAGACAACAATTTCCGTCCGTACACTCTAGAAGAGATTCTGAGTGACCACGAGCATATTGTCAAGCAGATTCTGCCCAAGGTATCGCCCAACCGCTATTTCCAGGACTACATCCATCATGGTTTCTATCCCTTCTTCAAGGAGCAGCGCAACTACAGCGAAAACCTGCTAAAGACGATGAACATGATGACCGAAGTTGACATCCTGCTGGTGAAGCAGATTGAGCTGAAATACCTGACGAAGATTAAGAAGCTCTTTTATCAGTTGGCTGAGGAAGGTCCCAAGGCTCCCAATGTCAGTCAGCTGGCCAAGAACATCGAGACGAGCCGTGCTACGGTCATGAACTACATCAAGTACCTGACGGACGCCCGTCTGCTGAACATGATCTACCCTGTCGGTGAGGATTTCCCCAAGAAGCCGTCGAAGGTGATGCTGCACAATCCGAACCTGCTCTATGCCATCTACCCGATTCACGTCGACAAGCAGACGGCCATGGAGACGTTCTTTGTCAATGCGCTGTGGAAGGACCATAAGGTCAATCAGAACGGCCACGACAACTACTATATGGTCGACGAGAAGCTGAAGTTCCGCGTCTGTGACGCCAATGCCGCTAATAGAATAAGGTATGCGCCCGACGTGATCTATGCACGCTTCAACACGGAGATAGGCCGCGGCAACCAGATACCGCTTTGGCTGCTGGGCTTCCTCTATTAGCACCTCTCCCCTACTCTATATTATATATAAAATATGTATATCATCAAAAATAGTTATTCATTTTAATATTTATTCTAAACAAATGGCTAAAGAAAAGAAATTTATCACCTGTGATGGTAACGAGGCTGCGGCTCACGTGAGTTACATGTTCTCTGAGGTAGCTGCTATCTACCCCATCACCCCGTCTTCGCCTATGGCGGAGCATGTTGACGAGTGGGCTGCCCGTGGTCGTAAGAACCTC
>CACXAG010000148.1 GCA_902765585.1 uncultured Prevotellaceae bacterium | reverse complement strand
GCCCAATCTGGTACTTGTTTTTAATTTCCATAGTTTTTGAAATTTAAACCGTTAATAATGTTCTGCGGATAGAGCTGGCCAGCTTTTCCGACTGCGAAGGTAGGGCGAATAATCGGCATGGGAAACAAAACACACAAAATCCAGTCGATAGCAGATTTTAACTTTTCCTCAGATTTTAACACTTAAAATCGAAAACTTTTCCTCGGAAAACGCACTTTTCCTCTGGGACGATGGAAAACTTTTCCTCAGCGAACAGCAAAACGATGGAAAAGTTGCCGACTTTTCCTCAGAAGCCATCAACGACGATGGAAAAAAAGTAGATGGACCCCCTCGGAATCCATCTACACATTTTTTCAAGAAATCGAAAAGTACACAAAGAGAACCGTCCCTTTTGTGTACTTTCAGACCGCCACCAGCTCCGTCACCGCATCGAGCATCCGCTGGAAGGTGGCAGCGGCACCGCGGTCGGTGACGCCACGCTCGCGCTGCTCCTTGCGCTCCTTCGACACCGACGACCACACCAGAGGATGATACTTCCCTTTATACGTGTCGCAGAAATACTGATACAGGCGCTTCTCCTTGGCCCTCTCTACACCACACCATTTCAGGAAACACACCACCGACACGCTGTCCAACTTACCCTGCTGGCCCTCTACGTCCATCATGTCGAAGTTCTCAATGGCCCAGCGCACGGCCTGCACCTTCTCGTGGTTCTCCGGCCACAGGAATGTCTCCTCTTCCGTCAGCCCGTCGTTCCTGCCCTGACGCACAGCCTCCAGCCACACAAACTTCTTGAACTCCTGCTTCGCCACGTTGTGATACTCCGCTCTGAGGAAGTCGTCCATCGAGCGCGCCTTCCGACGGCGCTTGTCCAGCTCCGTATCAGGCAGCTGCACCGGCGCCTCCATCATGTCCGCATACTCCCTCACACTGCTCATCAGCTGTTGGCAGCTGTTCTGGTATATCGACTTCAGCAGCTCGGCATCCCCGCGAATCATGTCCTCGTTCTCTATCATCTGGTGACACAGCGCCAGCGTCTGCGTAGCCCCTGTCAGCAGCGTATCCATCTCGCGATACAGCTGCTGCACCGCTTCGTTGTACGATGCCAGCCCATACATGTCCACCATGTAAGCACCCTTGCCCAATGGCGAACGCTCGAACACCGAAGGGTCCTCAGTGCCTTCAGGCAACTGTGCCATCGACTTCCGACACGTCATCTGGAACACCTTCTTCAGTGCACACAGCGTCGAGCGGATGCGGTTGAAGTACTTCTGGGCCGCACTGAAACACTTGTTGTTGTCAGTAGCAAACTGCTGGATAAAACTCTCTGAAAATTTGGCCAGCGCACGTACCTCGATGTTCATCCGCGCCTGGTACGAGCGCACCATGTCCAGCGTCTGGTCTATCTGAAACTGCGAGTAGTGCCGCATTTGCAGGCCGGCAATGAATTTGTCCTTCTCAAACTGCTCCAGCATCTCGATAATCTCCAGCAGCGTCTTGTCGTTCTTTTCTACAATCGTTGAGTAGCGCATAATTCCATGTATTTATAGTTTGACAAATTGTTATCGACCGCAAAATAAAAAAAGGAGTGTACTAAAAGTCGGCACACCCCTATAAACTTTAATATCTTTTAAGCGTTTCGGCTAACATTTGCCGCATTTTTTCGCGCACATCCAGTGGTTCAAGCACTTCGATGCCGTCACTATGGCGCAGCAGTTCGCCCAGGAAATCGCTGGTCGGGCGGATGTCGAACGAGAAGTCGGCGTAGTCGGGCGTGGAGGAGAGCTCGCGCTGCGAGTGGTGCAGGGGCAGGGTGCGCAGGTAGTTGGGCATCCATTTGTGCGCACGCACAATGACATGGGCCATAGGTGTGTCGTTGGTCAGCACACCAAAGTATTCCGAGAAATATTCCTGTGGCGAGAAGTCGGCAGGCATCTCAAAGGTCTCGTCCGTCAGTTCCACCATCGTCATACGGTCCAAGGCGTAGATACGCATCTGGTCCGCATCGCTCTCGCCTTGTGAACTACCAGAGGCTGAAAGGCTGGCCAACAGATACCAGCGCTGGCGAAACAGCTTCAGGGAGTAGGGGCAGACGGTCTTCTCGTAACCCTCGGCCTCGAATTTCTTGTAGCCTATGCGCAGGCGGCGGTTGGTGCGGATGGCGCGCGTGATGGTGTCAAGATACTCCTCGCCCGCAGGCACGTTCTCCAATATTATACGGTCTTTGATGGCGGCACAGTCGGCCAGCACGCCATGCACGGTGAGCGTGGAGAAGAGCCACAGACTGATGCTGCCGTTGCTGAGCACCTCAGCATTGCTGATGTAGTACTTATACGTCTTGGGCTCGCAGTCGATGATGATGCCAAACATATCCTGAATGGCGTCGCGATGGCGGTTAAACGACGAGCGCGGCAGCGGGTTGCCTTCGGCCACACCGTCGTCCTGCCACTTCTGGTTCAGTTCTTCGAGGGTCATTTTGCGATGGGCCCTGAGCGTGTTGATGATCCAGATGTACTGGTGAAATATCTGAGCTGGTTTCATGCCTGCAAAGTTACTCTTCTTCTCCGTCGGCCCAGGCGCCGAAGCCGCGGGCGCGGGCCGGGCCGCTGCCGCCGGTGATGGTCTCGTCGAGGCCGGCGTTGTTGGTGACCTGGTCGACGCTGCCGGCCAACACGAATGACAGGCTTTCGACTGCCATCACTTGCACCTCGGGCTTGAAATAAATCTTCTTCATATTATCTTCTTTTTGGAAATGAATTATCTTTTTTTAGAAACGATTGCATCGCCACACTCTGTACCTTTAGGTCAGAGAATTATTCTAATGTAATCTTAATTTTCTTAATGTTTTTATGGAAACGAATTTTCCTAATTATATCTTAATTCTCCTAATGATTATTATTAAAATAAATTCGTGGTTAAATTAAAATCAATTAGGATAATTCGTTTCCTAAAAAACATCCATTCGTTTTACTTCACCACCACCTTGCGGCCTCCGTGGATATACACTCCCTTCGGGAGCACAGAGGACGCAGAGGAATCAGAGGGCACAGAGAGTTTCCTTCCGCTGAGGTCGTACCACGCGCCAGCCATTTCTGTTATTTCCTTTATTTCTGCGGGACTTATAATCCCCGTCGTTTCTTCCCCGAAATTGAGCACGAACTGTCTTGCCTCCTGGCCGTTGTTCAGCTGGAAGTACGCGCGGCAGGCGCCGAGCTTCGTGGCGGCCGAGCCGTCGGGCCAGAACAGCTTGTTGCTGCCGCCCAGCAGCAGGATGCTCTTATAGGCCGTGCCCGCTGCCCACTCCATGTAGCTGTAGCTGCCCTTGAAGGCGCCGCCATAGAAGTCGACGTCGTTCAGGTTGCTGTCTATGGTGACGCCCTGGAACACGGGGTCCTCCACATAGTCCGGCTCGGTGGCGGGCCACTTCACGAGGTACGGCTTGCCAGCCACGATGCTCGTGGCGTCCTTGAAGTAGAGGTAGAGCGTGGTACCGTCGAGGCCGGTCTTGTGTCCGCTGTAGGTGCCGGTGACGTCCAGCTCCTTCACGGTGGCGCCTTCTAACGGCGTGCCGCTGAAGTCATTGATGCCGAACGGCAGGCACAGCGTGTTCCATGCACCGTCCTTGTAGAGTGTGCGGCCAGAGAGCTGCACGGCGATGGTCTTGCCGCCCGTGCAGACTGTGGCGGCGTCGCTGATGGCCGTGGCGTTGTTGGCGGCGTCAGCCAGTACAACGGCAGGTGTCAGGGTAAGGTTATTGAGAGCTAAATAGGCGGCGTAGTCATCGTCACCAGTGAGGAGGGTGCCTGTATAGATGTTGCCGTCGGCATCAATGAGGGCTTGGCCGTCGGCAACCTTTAAGACAGCATAGGCGTGCCCCAATGCGTAGCTGCTGACGTTGATAAAGTCATCGGCGTTCTTCCAGCCGAGAGTGATATTGCCAGAACTGGTGGCATAGATGCCAACGAAATTATGGTTGCTCTTGGCTGTGCACTTACCGCCAAGAATGTTGACACAGCCTGCGGTATTGATGCCGTAGGCGCCGATGGTGCTGAGCGTGCCGCCGCGGAGAGTGACATCACCCCATTCAGTTACGATGCCTATGCCGCCAACGCTAATGGTGACACATCCGCCGTTCTGCTCGTAGACGTCATCGACGTCGATGCCGGTTTCCTCGCTATAGATATAAAGGTGTCCGCTGCCTGCGCTCTGTCCGTAGATGGCGAGAGAAACGTCGGCGTTCCTGTATCCGTCGATGCCACATTCGCTGACAGGCTGCTGCTCCGTTCCGATGCTCATCTTGCCGTCGTCGGCCAGGATGAGGTGCACGTCGCCGTTGAGGGTAATCTGGCCCGTGTAATCGACGTTTTCATTCACCACATACCAGCCCGCAGCCAGCGTCGTCATGGTGTTGTCCAGCGGGATGGCAATGACATTCTCGTGCAGTGTGCCGCTGGCATCGACATACGACGTGGTGACGGCACGGTGCAGCGTTTTGCCGCCGATTGCGATTCTTTGTTCGTCCGTCAGCGTGCCGCTGTAACCGTTCATACCATTGCTGGCCTCAGTGCCGTCGGTGAGGGCCTTACCTTCGGCTATCTTCACGGCGCCAGATTTTGAACGGTAACTGCTGGCCTGGATGAAGTCGGTGGCATTGCTGCAACTAAGGGTGATGTCATTATCCGCCCAAATGCCGTCTCCATAACCTGGGCCCGTCGCTGTGAGCTGGCCGCCGCTGAAAGTGAAATCATTGTCGAAGTCGAAGCCTATGAAAGCATCCGTGCAGCGAATACCGATGTAGCCGCTTGCCGTGACCGTGGCGCCAGTCTGCACATAGTTGCCGACACAGACGGCTATACCATAATCGCCAGTAGTCGCGACGCTAAGCGTTCCCTCGCCGCTCACATTGAGCGTGTATTCGCTGTCGATGGCCTCGCCAGAAGCTGTGTTGACGGTCATCGTCTTACCCTCGGCAATAGTGAGGTAGGTGTCGGCGAGAAGATTGAGTGTATGGTCGAAGGAGATGTCATTCTCCACCTTATACCATCCTCCGCCGAGGTCAGTCACCGTATTGTCCGTCAGTGCCACTGCCGAAGCCTCGTCAGCACCTCCGTTGAGGGCGGGGACAAAGGTAACGGTAACTGTTACGCCCGTGCCGTCCTTCAGGCCATCAGGCACAGTGAGCGTGGCGGTCGTGCCGCTGATGGGCAATTTGAACCCGCTCGCAGTCATACCACTGTTATTAGTATATCCGTATGCTACGCTTCTCACAGCATTACCGTCAGTAGGTGCAAGAGTCAGCGCGACGCTGGCGCCCTTCTCTGTCGTGACATCAAACGGATTGCCGTCCGTAGCGTTCTGCTCACCGCATGTCACCGTTCCGCTGCCTGTCACATTGACAGTAACGTACGGAAGTCTAAGCCAGGCTGCACTGATGGTCACGTTCTCATCGGGCATGGTAAGGGTATAGGGGTTGTCCGTGCCGCTGAGGGTTCCGGCGCTGGCGGCATAGCCGCCGTCGAAGGTGTAGCCCTCGCGGTCTCCGTGACTAAGCGTCAGGCTGACGTTGTCGCCGCTGCCGTAGTAGAGGGTCGTCTCGTTGCCGTCGTCGAGGGCGAGTCCGCCGCCACTGTAGGCGGTGATGCCGCTGACGGTGTACTCTGTCTCGGTGCCGGTGAGGGCCGTGGCCTCGATGGTGACGTTCTCGTCCGCCGTGATGCTGCGAGCCTGTTTGCCCTGGGCGGTGCCGAAGGCCGTGGTGTAGTAGCTGTTAGTGGCTGTGGTGGTGGCATTCCATCCTCGGGCGAAGGTGGCGCTGTTGCCGAGCCAGTCCATCCGATGAAGCAGCCATTGCTGCCACCCGCGCCGTTCTGCTGCAGCAGTTTGCCATTGAAGACGCAGCCATCGAAGCTGATGGCGTGGCCGGAGGCGCGGCTCCAGCTCACGAAGCCGCTGTTGTTGCCGCCTGGGCTGGTGATGACGACGCTGCTCTTGCAGTCGGTGAACATGGCGGTGTGCTCGCAGAGGCCCACGAAGCCGCCCGCACCGCCGACGGAGGTGATAGTGAGGTTGCTCGTGCAGTGCTCGATGGTGACATCGCCGTAGAGGTGGCCGATGAGTCCGCCAACGTTATGCGCCTCGCTGCCCGAGTAGCTGTCGTAGATAGTGCCGTCGATGGTGAGGTTGCGGAACACGGGCTGGTGTTCGCCGTCGGCAGAGGTCGCGACGAAGGGAGCCACGAACTGTTCATTAACGGGCGCGTCGGCGGTGCCGTAGTTGAGGGTCAGCGTGTGGCCGTCGCCGTCGAAGGTGCCTGTGAATGGCTGTCCGTCAGCCATGCGTGTCACGCAGATGTCGTCGCCCAGCTTCACGGTCTTCCCGCTGAAGCGGTTGTAGGTGTCGTTGTCCTGTAGGGCGTCGCAGAAGATGTCCCAGCCTGTGGCGGTGTGGATGGTGTACTCGTCGGTGGCGCTGGAGTAGAAGTCGCCAGGGTAGAGTTCCTTATTGCCGATGGTGCTGTTATCGTCGATGGCGCCGCTGAAGAACTGGTTGTAGTTTCTGAGCGTCTGCCCATCCCTGACGCTGACACTGCCCTCGTAACTAGAAACCCTGATGTAGTCGTCGGCGTTGGCGTAGCCGAGGGTGATGGGGTTGGCGCGGATTCCCTTGCCATTGCTGGTATTAGAAACGACCACCCCACCGTGGATGTCGACGCTGCCGGAATTGATGCCGTCGGCTTTGAGGCATGTGACGCAGATCTCTCCACCGTAGATGGCGACGTTGGCGGCATCGATGCCGCTGCCGCCGTTTTTGCCATAGTGATTGAAGGCGGCTACACCGCCGTAAATGGTCAGGTTATCACTGACGTTAAAACCGATGATTTCAGATGCGGCGTTGCCGCCTTCCACCATTATGCCACCGGGGGTCTCGCCGCCCTGCCCGTAGAGTGTCAGGTCGCCACGGACATGGATGCCCTTATCAGTCTCACTGTCAGCGATGGTGACTTGCATCGTCTTCTCATCGACGCAGATGATGGTGGTGTTGCCATCGAACGTCACCTTGCTTGTGAAATTGACATCATCCTTGATGACGTACGTGCCGCCCGGGTAGTCGGTCGTGCCCGCTTCGATGACAGTGGCGGTGACGGTCTGCGTCTGTCCATTGGCATCTATGTAGCTGACGGTCTCGGTCTCTGCCCACGCCGTCATCGTCGTGAGCATCATGACGAGCAGCGTCATCGCCGCCCGCCTCGTTGCGCCGTCAAGCCCCCAGGCCCCCGGTGCGAAGATTACATTAATGGTCTTTGTTCTTTTCATATACTTATTATTTATATTTATTCGTGATTATTCGTGATTAATTA
>CACXAG010000147.1 GCA_902765585.1 uncultured Prevotellaceae bacterium | reverse complement strand
GATGCCCTCCTCCTCGGCTACACGCTTGGCGGCCTTTAGCGTTGCGATAGGCGTGGGCAGCGTGTCCTGCATCTTGTAGTGAGGGAAGAACCGACTAAAATGCAGCGGAGCTTCTGCGAGGTCGTTGTCTGCGAGCCAGCGACACATCTGACGAATCATATCCATATCATCATTCACGTTGGGTATGACGAGGTTGGTGATTTCCACCCACACACCAGCCTGCTTCATGGCGAGGATGGTGTCGAGGACGGGTTGCAGATGGCCGCCGCTTACCTTATTATATATATCATCGCTGAACGACTTGAGGTCTATGTTGGCGGCATCAAGATACGGCAGCAGGTCGCTTAACGGCTCCTGACAGACGTAGCCAGCTGTGACGAGGATGTTCCAGAGACCTGCTTCGTGCGCCAACCGCGCACAATCCAAAATATACTCAAGATATGTGAGCGGCTCGGTATAGGTGTAGGCGATACCAGGACAGCGGTGCTTTAGGCACAGCGCGACAACGTCCTCTGGCAACAACTCGTAATGACTAACACCAGCGGGCGCGACCTGCGAAATATCGTGGTTCTGGCAGTTCAGGCAGCGGAAGTTACACCCCGTACAGGCCAGCGACAGGCACGTCGTACCCGGATGGAAGTGGTACAGCGGTTTCTTCTCAATGGGGTCGATGGCCAACGAACAAGGCTTGCCATACACCTCACTCACAAGCATGCCGCCCTGGTTCCTTCTGCTACGGCACACGCCCGTCTTGCCCTCGGCAATTCGGCAATGGTGCGGACAGAGCGTGCACTCCACCCGCCCGTCATCCAACCGCTTATAATACTTGCACTCTTTCATCTCCTAGAGCGGTAGCAAATTTTTCACTTTTCACTCTTCCCTCTTCCCTTAAAACACTATCGCTTCGTAAACGTAGAGTTCTGCGTTGCGCCAGCCGTCCCAACCCAGTCCGGCCTTGTCCTGCGAACAATGTCCCACGAACTCTTCCTTCGTCCAGTTCACCTCGTCGGCCACCTGCGGCAGGAACGTGCCGCAGCGGTAACCTTTCTTGATATAAATGCCGTGACGATGCAGTTCGAACTCGTCCAGACTCTGGATGCGACGCATAGGCGTGAGCACGGAAATCTCGATGTCGAGGTCGTCCAGTTCATCGCGGGTGACGGGCATAAACCGTGGGTCTTCAAAAGCTGCCGCCCGCGCCATCTCTGCCACTATCTCGTGCAGCGGATAGTCCTCGCCAAAGTGTCCGATGCAGCCACGCAACCGACCATGCTTGTGCAGCGAGACGAAAGCACCGCACTTTGAATTGAGAATTGACAATTCTCTCAGAGAGAGTGTGGCGTTGCGAGGAGAATTGACAATTGGCTGCGCGATAGGCTTGCCGTCCAATGAATCACGAATGCTATTAAAAGCAATCTCTTTCAGCACATTCTTATCAGCATCAGAAAGGGTGAAACCAATGCAGTCTTTGCGCAGGATGGCAAACGAGTGATACCCCACTACCCTACTGTGGTCGTAGTTGTCAATGTCGCCCGAGTTCTGGTACATCAGGTGCTTCACTTCATACTGCTTGTCGAGCATCAGCATCAGCGTAATGATAGCGAACTCGCCGCAGGCACTCGTATGCAGGTTCCGCATCCCGCTCCGCGCATTAGCATTGATGGTTGCAATAAACTCCTCCACATCGCCCGTCTCAATGGCCTTGCCCGTCTTGGCATCCACCTCGCAGGCATCCTCATACTTCGGATAATGCGAAAAGTCGCTGCTAATCACAAAGAGGTTCTCGTCCGTAAAGTACGGCTTCAGCGTCTCCGCCATCCGCTTCAGCTTATCATAGTCATTCGTCGAAATAACTATCGGCACAATCGGTGGCACTTCCTGAGCGTGTCTGGCAAAGAGCCTTTGCAAGAACGGCAGCTGTACCTCTAAGCAATGTTCCCTGTCATGTGCCTCAGCCCTGTAGCGGAACAAACTATCAGAATTCGTGTAATTCGTTAAATTCGTTGTTGAAAAAGAATCCGTGTCTTCCGTTGTCGTTAAAGCCTTCGCCATTTCGTCCGTGTTCACCGATGCCCCGTCGAGCCATTCGTGGTGACTCGGCCCCAACAGGAATATCCGCTTATACAACTTCTTCACGTCTATGGCCATATAAGCCGAAGCCGCCACGTTGCCCGAGAAATAGTACCCAGCATGAGGCACTATCAGCGCAGCCACATTGCAGTATTTCGCGTCGCCGCTATGCCGTGCCAAGAGGCTGTCCACCTCCTCGCTCAGTTCCCGTGCATCGCCCGTATAGAACCGATTCGCCTGTGTCGCCGGCCTTACCACGTCCATTTTCCTATTCATGTTCTTACTTGACCGGAGCCTGTTTCAGTTGTTCAAGTGCCCTGCATAACTGGTCAGGACACGACGTTCCCTTGATGCCACAGCGAATGCCATTCAAGCGAGCAATCACATCGTCAATCTTCTGACCTCTCACCAGCTGGCTGATGCCCTGCAAGTTTCCATTACACCCACCCAGAAAGAATACCTGCTGGATGACGTCGTGCTCATCGGCAGTCACATCTATCAACTGCGAACAGGTGCCGTGAGTCTGATACTGTACATGTTTTGTCTTCATATCTGTTCAAAAAGGATTTTCTTTATAACGCTTCAATATATGCCGCAAAGTTACGAATAAGTGAGCAAAATGCAAAAGGAAAACCTGTTTTTCTTTTAAAAATATGCAGCATTGTTTCGTGTCTTTCAGACCTTTTGCGTATCTTTGCAAACAAATTTGAAAGTACGTGACATACAAAGCACATCAACATGGATGCATTATACCAACCATACCAGGACTTGACGGCAGGACAACGCAAGCTGCTGTGCTTTCTGGCCTATACAGGCAAGAAGACTGATGAGCAGATGCAGGCACTCTACCGACACGGCGAGGACTTGAAGGCTGACCAGATGAAGAAACTGGTCAACAGCCTGCGCAGTTTCTATGACACAAGTTTCTACAGCTATCGTAACGAATATCAGTTGCATGCCTATCATGTTGCACCGCTCATGCTTTACATGCTGGACGTGATGCCACAGTGGCTGGAGCACTTCGACAAGTTTTACAAGAAAAACCAGGATCCGCAGGCCATGATGCTGTTGTACCAGCTGAAGTGCTGCATTGAGAGCAAACCAGTAGAAACGGGCAACAGGGCAATTTCTTCACGCAACGCCGATATACTGGTGCCGCTGGCTTCCGATGCGCGTTTTCTGCCCATGATGAAGGAGTTGCTGGACATTCACCACTTTGTGAGTGAGGTGCTTGTTTACCAAGTTGAGAACGATATTGCCGACCCAGAGAATGCTATTGGAAAGATTGCCGACCTTTACTACAGCCGCATGATGCCAGCTCAGGCCAAGGAGTTGAAAGCTATCGTGGCACTCTACGACTTCTTCAAGCAGGGATACTGTGACGAGGAGGTGATAAAGCGAAAAGGGCTCTACAACGATTTGCTGGCTGGCGCACAGGCGCTGTATGCTAGTGACTATGCTGCTGCATTCAATATGATGACGGCGGCCATCCGCGAGTCAAACAAGTCACGACAATCTCAGACGAAGGGCTTCTTCTATCGCGTACTCAACAATTATCTGCTGGTCATATCCTACTACTTCTACAAGCCTGATGAAGGCAGAAAGTTAGCGGCACTTGTGAAGAAAGACCATTTCATGCAGGTTAGCGAGTTCAAGCCCGTAACATGGCTGGCCGAATACTTTTCTAATGGCAAATTGCCGTCGCAAAAGACCATCAATGCCTATCTCTCGGGAGGGACGATTGGCACGATAAGTACGCTCGACAAATATCTTGCAATGCTGGTAGCTCGTTTTCTACACATCGATATGGAGTGGCCGAAGGATCTACCACCTGTTCCCAATATGCGCCTTTTGCGCCATGAATTGTCACCTTGGCTGCCGCTGAGCGATGAGGAAAAACAACAGTTAATCGATGACTTCGGTGGCGAACCGCTGTTGTCGCGTATCCGTTATAAACAGCCGTGGGAGTTGCTGCTTGAGGAACTGACACCCCATGCAGAGGGTCATCAGCAGAAAGAGGAACGACAGGTACGAGTGAGCTACATTATCACTGGCTTCGATAGCGTGGAGCCGCGTGAGCAGAGCCGTTTGCAGTCAGGAGCCTGGGGCGCGGGCAGACGCATGACAATAGATCGTCTGAAGCAGGGAACGGACTTCATGGATGACATCGACCACCAGATAGCCAATACGGCTGACCATTGGGACTATGACCTGGACTTGGGAAAGGTACTGCCCTTTCTCATCGGTTCCGACCGCGTCTATACGGGATGGCGTGCACCCTTCACGCCCGTCACCATCGATGAGGAAAAGCCCTACCTGATGATTGAACGAACAAAGACGGCCTTCAGCGTGAAGTCGAACATCGGACGTGCCGACTTAAGTGAGCCTGTGGTCTATCGCAAGGACAGCGATACGCATTACACCGTCATCACCATGACCGACCGCCAGCGTTCCTATTATCAGAAACTGCTGGCCATCGGCGGTTTCCCGTTAGAGGCTGAGGAGCAGTTGCGCGAGTTCCTTCCCAAGGTGAGCGACGTGGTGGAGGTACATAGTGATTTGGTGGAGGGCGGTACAACGCTGGAACATCGCGACGGTACGTCACAACTCTGCCTACAGGCCATACCACAGGATGGTGCGCCAGGTCATTATGCCGTATGGTGCTTGGCACGCCCGTTGGCCGACGGCAAGACGCTGTTCGAAGCTGGGCAGGGATTGAACCCTTGTGTAGCCGAGCAGGACGGCGTGCGCTACCAAGTGACACGCGACATCAAAGGTGAGCGGGCCAACCTGGAGTTGCTGCGCACATTCATTGTTGACAACGTCATCGTGCGCTCTGGCGGCGTCCTCGCCGCCGCACCCGATCCCGACGAGCTGTTTACAGACAGGACTGCCGTAGACATGAATGCCGAAGGGTTGCTGATGCTGATGGACTTCGTACGCCAGCAAGCAGAACAGTTCTATATGGAGTGGCCAGAGGGCGGCCAACTGAACCTCAAGGCGGCGCAGCCCAGCGCATGGAACGTCTCGCTGCGTTCGAAGAACGGATGGTTTGAAGTGGAGGGCGAGATACCCATCGACGACGAGACCGTACTTACCGTGGGACAGTTGTTGCAGTTGGTTGCTGAGAGTCCGCACGGCGGCTTTATACGTCTCAACGACACTGACTTCCTGGCTCTCAGCGACAAACTGCGCAAACAGTTGGCACGATTGGAGAGTCTGACAGTCAGCAACCGCGGCCATCTGCAAATCTCCGAGTTCCATGCCTCGCTGCTGGGCAGCGCGCTCAGCGGTGGACTTGAAATCAAGCACGACAAGCGCATAGACCAACTACAGAAGAAAATCAAGCAGAGCATGGCCCAGCAGCCCGATACGCCTAAGACGCTGAAGGCCGAGCTGCGTGACTATCAGACTGATGGTTACCAATGGATTGCCCGCATGACGGGATGGGGAGCTGGTGTCTGTCTGGCCGACGACATGGGACTGGGCAAGACCGTGCAGACCATCGCCTTCATGCTACATACTGCCGACCAAGGCCCCGCTCTCGTGGCAGCACCGGCCTCCGTGGTGCTCAACTGGCAGCGCGAGTTGTTGCGCTTTGCTCCATCGCTACATGTCGAGGTGTTCAACACAGCCACCGACCGCAAAGCCCTGATTGAGCAGGCAGCAGCAGGCGATGTCATCCTGACCACCTATGGTCTGTTTGTCACAGAAGATGAGGTGCTCTGCGGTAAACAATGGAATACGGTTTGTCTGGACGAAGCCCACGTCATCAAGAACCGACAAACTAAGACGTCGGCAGTGGTGATGAAACTCCAGGCCACCCACCGCATCATCCTGACAGGTACACCCGTGCAGAATCATCTGGGCGAGCTATGGAACCTCTTCCAATTTGCCAATCCTGGACTGTTGGGCAGTCACGAGCAGTTCCGACAGAAATATATCGTGCCCATTGAACAACAAGATAATAAAGAACGCTCGCGACAGCTGAAGCGCATCGTCAGTCCTTTCATGTTGCGCCGTACTAAGCAGGAGGTCATTGAGGAACTGCCTGACAAGACGGAAATCAACATCCCTGTAGAACTCAGCGACGACGAGCTGGCCGTCTATGAGGTCATCCGCCGTAGGGCCAAGCAGTTGTTGGAAGATGAACGGTCATCCTCTGGTGTCAGCGTCAACACGTTAGCTGAGATTACCCGCCTGCGGCAGGCGGCCTGTTCGGCAGAGTTGGTGGAGAAGAACTGGAAGGGCGAGTGCTCAAAACTCACCGCCCTGAGCGACCTGTTACAGGAAATCGTCGATGGCGGCAATGCCGTACTGGTGTTCAGCCAGTTTACATCATTTCTGGCGATGGTGCGCCAGCAGCTTGACAAGCAGAAGCAACCCTATCTCTACTTGGACGGCGCAGTACCCGTGCGCCAGCGCGACCAGCTGGTGCAGCAGTTCCAACACGGCGACTGTCCTGTGTTCCTGATTAGTCTGAAGGCAGGTGGACTGGGCCTGAACCTGACGGGTGCCAACTACGTCATCCACCTCGACCCTTGGTGGAACCCCGCCATCGAACAACAGGCTACCGACCGCGCCTACCGCATCGGCCAGCGGCAGAACGTCACCGTCTATCACCTCATTTCTCAGCACACCATCGAGGAGAAAATCCTGCGTCTTCACCAGACCAAGCGCAACCTCGCCGACGCCATGCTCGAAGGCACCAACGAGAGCCACAAACTGACCAGCAAGGAACTCTTGGCTATGATTGACCAAGATTCCTGATGGTCAGCAGCGGCTTTTCCAATCTTGAAACCTGAAACTATTGCTCAATAGTTCTCCGCTTTAATCTGGAAGTAGCTTTGCGGATGGTCGCAGGTAGGACACACCTCTGGTGCCTTCTTGCCGATGACGATATGGCCGCAGTTGCTGCATTGCCAGATGACATCGCCCTCACGAGAGAACACCACCGCATCCTCAATATTCTTCAGCAACTTGCGATAGCGCTCCTCATGGTGCTTCTCGATAGCACCTACGAGTTCAAATTTCGCAGCAATCTCGTCAAAGCCCTCCTCGCGAGCTTCCTTGGCCATACGGGCATACATATCCGTCCACTCGAAGTTCTCGCCATTGGCGGCATCCTCCAGGTTCGCCTTGGTATCGCTCACGCTACCACCATTCAGATACTTATACCACATCTTGGCATGCTCCTTCTCGTTGGCAGCCGTCTCCTCAAAGATAGCAGCTATCTGCACATATCCATCCTTTTTGGCGCGCGAAGCAAAATACGTGTACTTGTTGCGTGCCATACTCTCGCCTGCAAAAGCCTCCTTGAGGTTCTGCTCGGTCTTTGTTCCTTTCAGTTCTTTCATAAGTCTCTTTTAATTGTTGGTTATAAAATGATTTTGTTTGAAATATCGTTATTTGCTTTGATAGCGCTGTTCGATGACATCCCAATCCACAATTCCCCAAAGCGCAGCCAAGTGGTCAGGTCTGCGGTTCTGATAGTCCAGATAGTAGGCATGCTCCCATACGTCGAAAGTCAGCAGCGGCTTCAGCCCCTTCTGAACGGGATTAGCAGCATTCGACTCCTGCGTAATCACAAGTTTGCCATCCTTGTCTGCCGAAAGCCATACCCAGCCAGAGCCAAACAGCGTTGCCCCACCCTTTTGGAATGCCTCCTTGAAAGCCTCAAACGAACCAAAGTCACGCACAATAGCCTCAGCGAGTTTGCCCGTAGGAGCATTGTCCGCCTTAGGAGCAGTAAACTGCCCAAAGTATAGCTCGTGATTCAGTATCTGTCCTGCATTGTTCAGGATGCCTCCAGAAGATTTGCACACAATCTCTTCCAAAGGCAATGCTGCCAAAAGGCTCCCTTCCAACAGCCCATTGAGATTATTCACATACCCCGCCAGATGCTTCCCATGATGAAACTCCAACGTCTGCTTACTAATCACCGGCTCCAGCGCATTTATCGCATACGGCAGCGCCATCAATTCAAACTTTCCCATAACCTTTAATATTTATAGATTTCAATGCCGCAAAGATACGAAAACTATCCGAGATTTCCAAACAA
>CACXAG010000146.1 GCA_902765585.1 uncultured Prevotellaceae bacterium | reverse complement strand
CTTCCCTTATTAGGGGTTCAGCGCTAAGCGGAAGCCGACTTCCATTCGGCGGCGGCGCTGGTCGTACATGAAGCGATTGGTGACGCGGCTGTAGCGGGCGTCGCAGTCGTAGGCACCGCCGCGGATGACGTGGAAATTGGAGGAGGGACGGCTGGTGGGCGTCTTCTGATACCAATCGGCGCAGAACTCCCACACGTTGCCAGACATGTCGTAGAGTCCCAGTTCGTTGGGGGCCAACTGGGCCACGGGCTTGTGGTGGTCGTCGAAGTCGTTGGTGGTGGTATAGGCCACCTTGGCGGGGTCGTTGCTGCCGGCATAGAGAAAGCCCTTCGACTTGCGCCCGCCCTTGGCAGCATACTCCCACTCGGCCTCCGTAGGCAGGCGGAAGTGGCGGCCCGTCAACTGATTGAGGCGGGCAATAAACTCCAGGCACATGTCGTAGGTCACATATTCCACGGGCATCTTCTCCCCCTTCTGCTTCGAGCGGTTCTTGCCCATCACAGCCTCCCACAGCTGCTGCGTCACCTCGGTCTGGCCGATGTAGTAGTCGCGCAGCGTCACCTCGTGGCGCACCTCGTCGGCATCGGCCAGGGTGTCGCCGGGCAGGGCGCCCATCGTGAAGGTGCCGCCCTCCACGCGGTTCATCCTGAACTCGACGCCCTTCACCTTGAAGATGTAGACGCCGGCACGCTTCTGGGCAAAGGCGCTCAACGGCAGCAGCAGGCAGCACAGGAGCAACGTTGAACGTTGAACATTGAACGTTGAACGATGAACGTTGAACGACGATAGTTCTTCCTTTGATTCTGATTCCTTCCTTGATTCCGGCGACCTTGATTCTGGGCCTACGGCGCGCCAGAGCATGAGCAGCCAGCAGATGAAGTAGGTATAGACGTCGACCCAGAACGTGGTGTGCACGAACTCGTGCAGCCAGGCGGGACAGAGCACGTCGGTGGGCAGGATGCAGAAATTGACTACTAATGACCAGAACAGCGTCCAGTCGAGCCACGTGCGTCGGGGTTGCAACCAGAACGCTGCGGCATAGAAGGGCAGACATATAATATAGGTATGCGTCTCGGGGCAGTCGCTGAACAGAATCATATAGCCCGTCAGCACGCCCAGGGCGCGGACGCGGAAGAGGCGGTCGCCCCAGCGCTTGTAGCGCCAGAAGAAGAGCACGCCCAGCAGGGCCAGCACCACGAGCTGCACCTCCCGGTAGTTGGGCAGCAGGAAGGGCTTCAGGCCGCGTGCGAAGAGGATGCCCACGAAGTCGGAGTCGCTATGGTGGGAGGCTATCATGTCGAACATCTGCTGGTAGAGTACGAAGACGTTGTCGAACGAGGTGTTGAGTGCCGGCAGCAGCAGGAAGAAGGCGCCGCACAGCGCGGCATAGCCGAAGTTGCGCCACACCCGCGGATAGCAGAACAGGATGGCCAGTTCGGCAGCGCCATACACCTTGGTGGTGGCGGAGAGCATGATGAGGAAGACGGCCCAGAAGGCTTTTCCGCGCTCCAGCAGGATGAAGGCAAAGAGGTAGATGTAGGCGACGATGATGTTGTGCTGGTAGCAGAACACGGTCTGCAGCACGACGGAGAGCAAAAATAGGAAAATCCAGTGCTTGTGGCGCTCGGTCAGTTGCGGCAACGAGCGGATGGCCAGCGTGAAGAGGCTGTAGTTGCCCACGTTCCAGACGTAGGGCCCGAGCCACCACGGCAGGTAGAAGATGGGGGCGAAGATGACGCTGAACACGGGCGAGTAGAGGAAGTAGATGGCGTGAGCCTGGGCATACTCCATGTTGTAGGGACTCAGTCCCTCCCAGAACATGCGGGTGGAGTCCTGGTAGTCAAAATAGTTGGTGTTGCGTCCGCGCACCACCTCTAACGTCGTTGCCAACAGCACCACCGCGAGTCCCAGCAGGAACACGCACGTCGGGTTCGAAAAGAACCACCTCACTCCCTGAATTATCTTCTTCACCGTCTGAAATATAATGTTTAATGCTTCTGAGCGAAGCGAATTTAATGTTTAATCTTTCATGTTTAATATCTCCGAGATGAGGTATGACGGGCGGTGCTTGACCTCGTCGAAGATGCTGCCGACGTAGACGGCGATGATGCCCATGACCATGATCATGATGCCGGCGATGAACCACATGGACACGAAGAGCGTTGCCCAACCGCTGACCACCTCGTCCATGACCATGGTCTTGATGACGAGCACGACGGCGCCGACGATGGCGGCCAGCGTCACCAGCGTGCCGAAGTAGACGATGAGTCGCAGCGACTTGGTGGAGAAGCTGACGGCGGTGGAGACGGCCAGCTCGATGCGCTTCTTCATGGAGTACGACGACTCCTTGCCGTCGGTACGGACGGCGTGGTCCACGTCGACCTTGGCCGTGCGGAAGCCCACCCACTGCGTCATCAGCGGATAGTAGCGGTGGTAGTCGCCCATCTTGGCCATGGCGTCGATGACCTTGTGGCTGAAGATGGCAAACTCGGCGACGGCCTCGTCCTGGCGGGTGTCGGTGAGGAAGCCCATCAGCTTGTTGAAGACGTGCGAGCCCTGGGTCATGAAGAAGTTGTCGGGGCGGTGGCGGCGTGTGGCAAACACAATGTCGTAGCCCTCCTTGGCCTTCAGGTAGAGGTCGCGGATTTGTGCGGGCGGGTTCTGCAGGTCGCAGTCCAGCGTGACGACATACTGGCCCTGGGCCGTGTCGTAGCCGGCGTTCAGCGCACTCTGCTGTCCGAAGTTTCGGCTCAGGAAGACGCCCTTGACGTGAGGGTCGTGGGCACAGATGTCGCGGATGATGTCGCGACTGTTGTCGGGGCTGCAGTCCTCGACCAATACGATTTCGTAGCTGTCAGTCAGCTGGCTGACCGTTTCTGTTATCTGCTTCACCAGTTCGCGCAGCAGCGTTGGTGCACCATAGCACGGGCTCACAACCGATAGTTCCATATTTTATTTGACTATTTGATTCAAGTTTCTTCAGTTTTATTTTACCACAGATTGCACAGATTACACAGATTTTGGCTGTGCGCTGACGATGCTATTGCGCAGATTATATTTGGATTTCTCAGATTATTGCTTGCGCGTAAAATCTGTGTCATCCGTCGCTTTGCGACAAAATCCCAATAAAATAATCTGTGCCATCTGCGTAATCTGTGGTTGTTATAATACATGCGAAAGTCGTACTCTTTGATTATTTAACTATTTTTTCTGCGTAGTTTCGCGTTAGCATTTCGTAGCAGAGCTTCAGCCAGACCAGCGTCACGGGCAGGGCCTTCAGGGCGTAGGGCTGCACCCACTCCTTGCGGAGGTAGGCGGGGAAGAGGTCGCTGGGCGACATGCTGGACAGGATGAAGACGAACACCAGCAGGGCGATGTCCCAGCGCGAGCGCTGCCAGGGCGCGGCGGTGTACCAGATGCAGATGCCGATGAAGGGCGTGATGTAGCCGCTGGACTCGCTGCCCGTGGAGAAGAGGATGATGAACATCAGGACGGAGGCGAGGATGGTCTGGCGGAAGGCCACGTGGCGGTACTGGTCGAAGCGCAGGTAGGGCAGGGCGAACAGCGCCATGCCGGGCAGGATAATCCAGAGGTCGCTGAACTGCAGTCCCGTCACGCGATGCACCATGCCTATCAGCGAGATGTTCTGCATGATGGAGCTGGCGTTCAGCGTGTTCTTCTCGGCCAGGCTGACGTACCAGTTGTAGTACTGCTCGACGATGTAGTCCCAGCCGTGGAACAGCGGCATGGGCGCCACGAACATGACCACGGCCCAGAACAGGAGTCCGCCGACGAGCCGCCATTTGTGCTTGGAGAACAGGAAGAAGGCCAGGCCGACGATGCTGTAGACCTTGACGAACGTGCCGAGCATGATGAAGAACGCCGCCCAGAAGTCCTTTTCGCGCTCTATCAGGTAGTACGCCAGCAGGATGGTGGCCGCCACGGCAATGTTGAACTGCTGCATGAAGAGCGCCGTCAGCATCTCGTGGGCGCAGAACCAGAGGATGAACACCTGCTGGTATTTCGTGAACTGCGACCGCCGGATGGCCCAGTAGAGGAAGACGGTCAGCGCGATGCCCCACAGCAGCACGCCCAGCCACTTGGGCACGATGGCGAACGGCGCGAACAGCAGCGAGAACAGCGGCCCGTAGTGGTGGCAGTCGCCATACTCGGCGGGGTTCAGCATGTAGATGTTCCAGCCCCGCCATGCGTTCCAGAACGAGCCTCGGTAAATCAGGTAGTTGTTGGCGCGGTTCATCTTCGCCAGCCACATCACGATGGGCAGCAGCATCCACAGGCACCCCAGCGTCCTGTAGTCGCGGAAGAACGGCTTAGCCAGAAATTCTTTAATCTTCTCCATACTGCGTGCAAAGGTACGAAAAGTCGAGAGAAAAGCCAAATTTATTTGAACTTTTCCGAGACGGAGTAACTTCGCGCTCGAATGAGCGCAAAGTACGAAGAAAAGAAGAAAGGAATGGCTTTTTTATGGAAAGAAATTATCTGTTTATTGATTTTTGGAAACGAATATGAATAATAACTACGAATTTTGTCCACGAATTAAAATAATAATTCAAGTTTCTCAAGCTTCGCAAAGACAGCCTGAAAGGCTGGAAAGCCCCCAGCCCAGGGCATCGCCCTGGGTAAAGATGAATAATGTTATATATACCGGACCGAACCGGTTTTCTGTATCCTTTCGTTTCGGGTTCCTATATACGTCCATTTTGGTTTAGTATATTAAACCATTTTGTTTTAGTATACCAAACCATTTCGTTTCAGTATACTAAATCAAAATGGTTGTATATATCGTCCGATTTCACCCGTCCGTACAGATTTGCTATTTCGCCTTGTAGGCCGCGATGCGCTTAGCTACGTTGTCCTTGATGTTGTTGTAGTAGTAAGAGTAGTCGTTTGCGTGGCGGCCATCTGGTCCGAAGAAAGTGTTGGCAATCTCGGCTAGTTCCTCGGGCAACGGTTCGGAAATGGCGTTCGTCACGACTACACCGCGTTCAACGTTCACCTGCGCGTCAGCGCCAACGTCGGTAATCTCGTTCTTACCGGTTTCTGCATTCGGCATGAACGAACCCAGGTTTAGGCTTGCTGGTGCGTAGGTGTCGTCGAGCTTCCAGTTCAGCGGGTTAATGCTAATGGCACCTGGTAACACTACGAAATTCTTGGCGTTTACCTCAACGTTCTTGGGTCCCTCGGTGTTCCAACTAACGATGACACCAGTGTCGCTCTCGCCAGTAGCGAACTTCATGTGTGGGTTAGCCTTGAGGTCGTCCTTCGTGACGGAGTAGCCGATGACGTAGGCTGCAATCATACGCTTGTAGTAGTCGGGATGCTCTTTGAAGTACTTCATCAGCACAAGCTTGGTAATGGCCGAACCCTGGCTGTGGCCCGCGATGATGAACGGACGGCCTTGGTTGTAGTTCTTGAAATAGTAGTCGAGGGCGGCAGTGATGTCACCATATGGCATGCCTGTAAGAGCTGCTTCGCTATTCCCGGTCTCTTTCCAGACCTCCCCCGCATGCTTCAGGCCGGCCTGGCGGTAGAAAGGCACGAAAACGTTGGTGAGATCCTCGTATGCGCTTGCATGAGCCTCGTATTCGCCCGGTGTTTTTTCCATGACCTCAGGGCAGCCGATTGGCGCGTAATCGGGGGCGCCCTCCTCCATACTCGACACGACATACTCCGTAGCGAGGATGTAGAACGTGTCGTATTCCTTGGTGATTTTTGGAATCTGATACCAATTGGCCTTCTGGGAATAGTCAATTGCATCGCTCTTTTCCGGAGTAACTGGAGACGGATTGTCGTCGTTGCTACTGCATGATGTGAGTACTGTTGTTGTGCCACAAATCAGGATGGCGGCAAGCATCCACATTTTCATTTTTTTCATTTTTACATTATTTATGTTACACAATAAAAAGTTTTCAGTTCACTTTCGATTGTGCAAATGTAGCCAATACCCTTTGAAATAACGACACTCAAAGGGCAACGAACGGCAAGTTTTTACGATTCAGAAGCAGATTTTACGATTCTGAAACCCCGAGAACCCAAAAAGCTATTCGGTTCCTACTCCGTCCTGTTTACGCATCCAC
>CACXAG010000145.1 GCA_902765585.1 uncultured Prevotellaceae bacterium | reverse complement strand
CCAAGGCTCACAGCACCGATACCCCTGAGCGCAGCGAAAACAGCGGGGCGCGGAGGGAATGAAGTGGAGGCACAAGATGAGTGGAGTCATCGTGAGTGCCAGGCGGGATGCCGGCGTTGCGGGGCAATCTTGGATTGAGCATCGGGCTTGCGTAACGTCAGGATCGGGTTGAGGACGAAGGACGAGCCCGATACCAGTGCAGCGAGCTGGGTGCGCACCCGCACGCGCCGTCAGCAGACCGCCTTGAACCGCAGGTGATGCACTGTCGATGACGCAGCGAAGCGCAGTGCGGAACGGGAATGACCGCAGCAGCCGGCTGTGGGGGGTGTCGGCGCGGCCAGTGAGCCTGACCAGGCACTCTCCAGCCGATAAGTCAGTCATTCAGTGCGGACGTAGACGGAGCGGAACGGCCCATCGCCATCGGGGCCTGGGGTGGGCATTCGTCTCTGCCGTAATAAAAGTTATAAGATTGAAATGGCTAAATGATTTTATAAATCACTTGTCGTAGTGACCATACACGGAAATCACCTGGACTTGAACAATCATGTCTTCAATGGTATAAACAAGCCTATGTTCACGGGTGATTCTGCGAGACCATATTTCTTTACCCTGCTGATACTTCAGAATCTCGACTTTGCCTGTCCCGGTGCGCGGGTGCTCCTTGAGTTCCTCAAGTAGAGCCGCCAATTTGCTCACGGCCAGCGGTGCATTCTTGTGCAACAACTTAAGGCTCTTTTGAGCATCTTTGGTGAAAATGACCTTATACATGAAGCTGGATTATTGGTCGCTGTCTTCAAGCATGCGATTGATGAACTGTTCCGCAGACTCATCTTCTTTCATCTCATATACTTCGCCTGCCTGTACCTGCTTTAGAGCGCGGTCAATCATCTCGGTGAGTTGTTTGTCATTATACACAACGTCCTCATTGGTCACCGGAATAATACGGAATGACCCACGACGGGACTTGATAATGACATCCTCCCCTTGATTGGCGAAGTCAAAGTACTTAGCTTGACTTGCGCGAAACTCTCTACCTGTTACGATTATCATAGTTCCTTTGATTATTGGTTTCGCCTGCAAAGATAACCTTTTTTTTAAATGTGTGCAATTTTGGTACACATTTTTGATGTTTTTTTGCGAAACGGGATGCTTTTTTAATGGCGACTGGGCAACGGGAACCGAGCGAAGCGAGTTTCCCATTGCCCAATCGACTATTTCCTCAAAAGGTATTTCCCCGTGAGCACGAGCGCGAGCGCAGCGAGGATGGCCCATGGCCACCAGGTGATATTGGGGGGCTTGTAGATGCCCACGGTGTCACGGGCGTAATGGTCTGACTTGTCCATCGTGCGGTGCGAAGCGACGCTGTCGACCTGGCGGGCGCACCGCGAAGCGTTGCGCTCGGCCAAGTCGGCCTTACCGATGGACGCGCGTTTGCCCTTCAAGACAACCATGTTTGCAGCATGCAGACGTGGTTGGCTTGTGGAAGGATCGGCAAACGCAGGCAGAGATGAAGCCGTGTCTGTGCCGAACGGCATGGGCATGAACAGCTCGAAGCTGTCGAGGTCGATGCTCAGGCTGCTCATCCACTGAGTCCGCGCAGCGGTCTCGGTGGTGGTACTGGCAGCCTTGGCGACCTCGACGTTCTCCACTACTGTGGTGGTGGCCTGCTTCTGGCTTCGACAGGAGTGGAACGTGATGGAGAGGCACAGCAGCACCACTATCAGCAGCAGGATGAACACGATGCCCTTGAACAGGTTCTTGAATTGGTCATTCATAATTGTACTTATTAAGTGGTTACACTTTAGCATACTCTTTCTTGGCATCAAAGCAGGGGCACGCTTTGGCGGCGAACTCACGATGGCCGTGGACCGTGGCACGCGGGAAGCGTTGCCTCAGTTCACGGATCAGCGACAGCAGCGCTGCCTTCTGGGCGGCGGTGCGGGTGTCCTTGGGCTGGCCGTTACGGTCAAGCCCGCCGACATAGCAGATGCCGATGGAATGGGCATTGTGGCCCTTGCAGTGGGCACCGGCTTTCTCGAGGGGTCGGCCCTTGTGGACCGTCCCGTCGAGGTAAACCACGTAGTGGTAGCCGATGTCCGCGAACTTGCGCTGCAGATGCCACTGTCTGATTTGTTGGACGGTAACGTGCTGCCCTTCCCGCGTTGCGGAGCAGTGGACAATGATTTGATCGATGCTTCGCATGGCGGTCAGACTTTAGCGGCCGAGACGGGGGTGAGAACGCCCGCGTCATAGGTCTGCTTGTTCTTGTCGATGACGTACAGGTGCTTCTCGACCATGGTGAACGAGAAGCTGAAGTCCATCCTGGTGACATGGGCCACGAAGAACGCCCACAGCTTGGGGGTGATTTCCCCGGCGATGCTGTCCAGCGTTCGCTGGAAGAAGGCCACAAGCTCGGGCTTCGCCTCATGGTCTTCGGCGAGGCTCAGGCTTGACTGGTCAACAGGCTCGCCGTCGCTGATGAAGCGGATGGTGCCCTGGCTGTCGATGGCGTAGTAGTGCGGGAACCGTTTCTGCGGCACGCCGATGAGGGGGGCATCGAAGCGCAGCTCGCTCTGCTGGGAGTCGTCGCGCAGGAAACAGCCGGCGACCTGGATGTCCTTGACCTCGATGGCGTTGGGGAACGATGCCTGGAACACGGCACGGGCCTCGGGGTTGGTCAGCTCGGCGCTCATGATCACGGAGTGCAGCGTGTCGATGGAGGTGATGAACATCTCCTTGACGCGCTCGTTGTGGGTGACGGTGTGCGTGGGCAGCTCGTGCATGCGGCCGTCGCAGCCCTTGTAGCGGACGTAGTGCTCGTCGCCCTCGCAGATTTCCTGCGGCTTGATGTTCAGAACTTTCTTAGTCTTCATAATCTTCGATTTGGTTAGTGTTAGTATATGGTTGATTGATACGGTTTTGGTCACTGGATTCCAGCTGCTTCTTGCGCTCCATCAGTTCCATGGCCTGCATGACGATGGCGGCGATGTCGTCCTTGTTCTTGACGATGACGTTGAAGGTGTGCGCCTTGTCGCGCAGTTCCTGCTTGTCATGGGTCGATTCCAGGACGGACTTCCATTCGCAGAAGATGTTGAAGCCGCCCATCAGGATCGTGAAGAACGGTGCGGGCAGGATGACCGATGTGATGATGTCGATGCACGACAGGCACAGCATGGGCAGGAAGTATTTCGTGGCCTTCTCCACGGTCATCTTGAAGCCGCGGGAGGTGGTGGCGATGCCCGCCTGCTTGGCCTTTCGGAGCCCGGCGACGAAGTCCACGGCCATGGCCAGCATGACGGCGATGTACGTCAGTGCGAGCCATACGGCGGTGTGGTGCAGCGACAGGTTTTTTAGGATTTCGATGATTGTCTGCATTTTTACTGTTTTTCTTTGGCTGTTAGGGATTAAAGTTCTATCTTTGTGGTCGGAAAGAAGACTTGTGGTGTGCTTCGGCTCACCAGTTGTTATAATGATGTGCTTCGGCTCGTCAGCTGAGTGAAAGGGTGTGCTTCGGCTCGCCTTTCTTTTTTTGTCCCTACCTCTCAAAAATCCAGGTGTAGCTGCCGTTGTTGATCTGTGTGCTGACGTGGAAAGTCACTATCGGAGTGACCAGGGTGGTCTTGTCCAGCAGCTTGCGGTTGTCGGGCTTGGCCGACGAGAAGGCGATGCCGTACAGCAGGCGCACTTTCTTGGGCACGAGCACCTTGCCCTGTCTCTCGGCAATGGTGATGCGGATTTTGCCGTAGCTGGCCATGAAGTTCCCTGCTTGGTCACGGCCTTCCTTGACGAAATACCGCGCCTCATGGCGGTACCTCTGGTCGTCCTCGTAGCCGCGGTGGATGACCTTGGCATCGATGAGCACCGTCTCGTCGTTGCCGATGGTCACCGTGTCGGCCTTGCCCAGCACGTTCCAGCCCTTGCGGACCGGGCCGTGTGACTTCTCTCCGCTGATGTTGACACGGTTGCGCTTGCGGGTGTAGCGGAACAGGTAGGGCGTGTAGCCCTTGGCGATGAGTTCCTCAGCGCCGCGCAGGTGCAGGGCGCCGGTTCCCTTGTTGATCTCGATGCCGAGACCGTAGAACGAGCGGGATTGGGCGGTAGAGCCGCCGCTGCCGAAGACGGCCTGGCGAAGCTGGTTCAGCTGGGTGACCATGGCTGAGGTCATCAGGCCCGCGTTCTGGGTGTCGGCGCCTGTGAGGAAGAGGCGTTTCAGCACGATGTTCTGCTCGCCGGTGGCGACGTTGTAGCCGATGATCTCGAAGCCGAGGCGGTCGGCCGCGGTGTAGTGCTGGCGGATGTCGTCCACGAGGGCGCCGCTGCCCTGCACCTTCTGCATGGCGGCTTTCAGGGCGGTGATGTCGGTCTTGGCGGCATTGAGGGCGATGACATGGGCGGCGGTCATTGCACCGGCCTTCTGGTCGGTGGCGCCGTTGATGACGAGGGCCGCGGTCGCCATGGTCCCTGCTCCGTTGAACAGGTTGTAGCGGCTGGCGGAGAACACGACCTTGTTGGCGTCGCTGTTGCCCTCGGCGAAGAACTGCAGCACATTGCCCGCCGCGCCGATGGCGTTGAGCCTGGCGGTGTGCTGGTCGATGATGTCCTGCATCTCGAGCACGGTGTCGGTGAGTTCGTCGTTCGTCTCACCGATGCCCTGGATGCGGATGTAGTCTTCTGCGGTGAGCACGCCGGCACGGGTGCGTGTGGCCGGGCCGATGGCGAGCGTGAGCGACGAGGTCGCCCCGTCGACCATGCTGCGTGCCATGAGCTGCAGGATGACGTTGCTGTGGTCATCGACGTTGCGCTGCTGGATGTCGTAGAGGAAACGGTACTGCTGGAGCGTTTCCTTCCAGAAGCGGATGATGTTGTACTCGGTCTCGCTGGTGGCGGTGGCCAGCAGGTCGGCGATGGCCTGGAGGATGGAGCCGACGGTCTCGGGCGAGATGCTTTCTTTCTCGGTCTCGACGCGGAATGCGGAGATCAACGATGTCAATTGTTGGATGTCAATCATAATCAAAATAGCTTTGCGATTTTACTTCGCAAAGCTACTTTGATTGGGCGGTGTGGTAAAAGACACGAAAAATCACATCAAAACCGTCCCTTTTTTAAGATGACTACTTTATAACCAACATCAATTTTGACACTTCTTCTTCAGGACCAAATGAGGCAGGCTCTTTCTGATTGTTTAAGTCATCAGGTATGCCAAACTGCTGTATGCCAATATCATATTTCAAATCTTCTTTTGAAATCTTGTTATAATAACCGGTTTTCCATTTTATTAAATACGATGTTCTATTATCTAACGTGGCAGTTTTAAGAATACCGGGCTTCCAAACAAATATGCATTCGTTATTTTCGTTAATAGCCAGTTCTTTATCCCCAATATAAATGTACATGAATATTGATTGATTCAAATGCTTAACAGATGATGGTGACAGATGCGAAAGGCCAGTAATAATCTCATCAGCTATTATTCTTTCAATAGCGATGGTATCAGTTACGTCAGTACAATCATTCAATTGTTTAATGTGGTTAAAATCTACAGTCACATACCTTTCGGTTTTCCCATTAAAAAAGTAAACTGTACCCAATACTTCGTTTTCAGGGATAGTGTGAACTATAAATAATACACATGACAACAAGAATACTGATACAATTAAAAATATTATGTTATTCTTTGATTTCATGAATTATCGTTTTGGTTTTGTTGATGTAGGACCAACAGGAAAAAGGGACGGTTCTTCTATATCTGTTTTTTATTTATTGGTATAGTTGGTTTATTAGAGTCAAGAAATTTCCCGCTATCATCACATAACGTATATAATCGCTTAATCTCTGATTCCAACATTTGAATAAGTGAATCCCATTTAAGAAGAGGTGTTTCATCATCGGAGGAACTGTAACATATTTCTTCAGATTCATTAATATATATAATAGAACCATCCCAATCGTAGCCCCCAATAATAAAAATACTATCAAACGGATTCTCAAAGATGTTTTGTTCAATAATACTATAGGGTTGCCATACATCATAAATATTCCTTGCATAATTACGCCTATACCCAAATAAGCAAAAAGTGTCACATAGAATATTGAGACCATTGGAAAAACACATTAGAAAGTCCTTATATACTTTAGGAATAGGTCTCTGCAAAGAATCTTCAATTCTCTTAATTTCCTCTTCTTTTATTGGA
>CACXAG010000144.1 GCA_902765585.1 uncultured Prevotellaceae bacterium | reverse complement strand
GAGGCCGAGAACCGCCTGCAGGAACAGTATGGCGAGGACCGCATCCTCCAGCTGATGGCGTCGCACGCTTCTCAAAGTTCGCGCGATATAGTCGAGACCCTCAAGGCCGACACCGACCAGTTCCGCGACGGCGCCGAGCAGAACGACGACCTCACCATGCTCGCCTTCCGCATCACCAACAGACAATAGAACTCATCCAATGCAAAAAAAAATAATATGAGAATGTGGAGGCTGGCGATAGCTACAGCGGCATGTATTTCACGCTGACCGAAGACATCGACAACATCGAGACGATGGTGGGCAGCGAGGGCAAACCCTTCAGCGGCCAGCGGATAGTTCCTTCAGCGGCCAGCGGATAGTTGCACAGAATGACGTTGTGCCCGTCGGCATCCTTATAGCGCCGACGGCGTACATGTAAGACCATCTTACGGCTGCGGGCTGGGTAGTCGTGGATGACGCTCTCCTCTGTGAAGCCATTGGCTACGAGGCCTAGTTCCTCCCCTTGGCGGTTGTCACGCTCGTCAAGGTAGATGTGCAGAACCTTGGGGTAAAGTACGTCCAGTTCATGGGCTGGCTTGTCATTGTCGGTCTCTTCCATGCGTACTACGTCGAACCAGTCGAGAATGCCTTCCGGAAGGAAGAAACTGGCCAGCATGGTGTATCGTTACAGTTCACTATTTGCTTCCATGAGGGCAAAGGTACTGTTTTTTTATGAAATATGTATCGTTTGTGCACTATATTCGGCAGTTGTCACAGGGTAGGCATCCACGGAAGAATTGAACTGCGCCGGTTTATTGTCCGCCACCTTCGTCCCACTTCCAGTCTGGGTCATCTACGAAACGATTATTATGTTTTTCGGGGGGGCTGGCGCAGATGATGCGGTGGTGCTGAATCCTGAACTCGCGCATTGTGGGCTTCATATATTTCTTTTTCATTGTCTTCTCTCCTTTACTTTATTTATTAATATACTTTTTGCCGTTGAAGATATAGATACCGCTCTTAGGCTTACCGTTGAGGCGGCGACCGTTGAGGTCGTAATAATACTGGGTGCCGTCGCGGTCGATGGTTTGTATCACGGTATGGCTGGTGCCCGTCGTTTGGTCGTCGCCGCCAAAACGCGTCATCAGAGCTCTTGCTCCAGAAGTAGTGCTTGCACGGAAATAGGCACGGAAAGGTGGTACGAAGGCCTTCGGCTCATTCTGCGGCACTTTATGCCAGTTGCCGTCACTCTGTAGGATATATTTCGGCTGGTTGGAATCATACAGATGCTCGTTGTCGATTTTAACACAGGTACCGACATAAGCGTAGTCGCCATGTTTTCCGATGTGGGCACAAGTGTGAAGGGGTCTTCACTCTCTACGACGAGGTAGTAAGGGTGTCGGGCATGTGTCAAATAGTAGTTGCTATTATCAATCGAGACCTCCTGGAACAATACTGTGGTGACGTCGTCCTCAGTGATGACATTATCGTAACGGTAGAGTTTCGCCCCCTGACCAGCTTTCAGACGGAACTTAAAAGGTAGTGAGAGGGTGTATGCCTTGGGCTGATAGACAAAGTCGGATTCGCCATCCTGTCCGCAGGTGAGGGTCGCCTCAAACTTACGGTCGTAATGGCATGAGACAGCGGTGAAACAGAATGATTTGTCGCCCAAATTAATGCCTAAACGGTCAGTGACATACAGATTCATGCACTCATAGCCGTTTTCAACGAAACCGTTCGACAGGTTCACCACGTTAGGTTCGCTGCTGACATTGTTAAGAGCCCAGCTGGCCTGGTTCATGATGAACAGCGTATATTTGCTGGCTCCGTAGAAGGGGTTGTTGAGCAGGTCGCGCTGCACTTTACCCCAGTCAGTAGCGGTCTCTCTCAGATCGACCACAGTCAGGTCGTCGCAGCCATAAAAGGCTCCGGCTTCGATTTTGGTGACAGTGGACGGCACAGTAAGTATACCATTGATCGTGGTTGAGCAACGGATGAGTTGCTCCTTTGCATTGTAGTATAATGTATTGTTCTCGCAACAGTAGAGGAGGTTGTCGCTATTTACAGAGATGGATGCCACTTTGGGGCAGTTCTTCAGCCAGCCGTTGTAGGCCGAGGTAACCCCATCGCTCATAGTGAAGGATACCAGATCGGAACAGTCGGCAAATGCCTCGGTGCCGATGGTGGTGATGCTGCTGGGGATGGTCATGGCGGTGATGGCGCTGCCTTTGAAGGCGCGGTCGCCTACGGCTGTCACGGGTAAGTTATTATAGGTGCTGGGCAGTACGAGTTCGGTCTCATTGCCTTCGTAGCCGATGATGCTGTAACTCGCGCCTTCGTCGATAAGCGTATAGATATAGCCATTGGCATCCTTCATGCCTGCCCAGGCTAAATAGTCGTCGGCCAGCGATGCCGGTACAGGACAGTCGCTCACCTCTTCGTGGAAGTAGTACCACTTGTCGTCGCCCAAGAGGTCTTGCAGTTTCAGCCCCTCCATATCGGCTATGGTGTTGCATACCCGATTGTTTGTCGCCGAGATGGCTGGAGCGTTTTCTGCAGCGACAGCTACGGGCAGCGTACCGTCGGCAGAGAGGTAGGCACAATTGCTGACACTTGACTCGCTATCGCCCTGATGCAGTCCGATAATGCCAGCGACGGTGGTTGCCGAGAGCGTGCTGCGTGAATAGCATCGGGCCACTTTCGTAGCAGTGCCGGCCTTGCCCACGATGCCGCCGGCGATGTCGCCGGATTCTACGGAATTGCCTGCAGCACAGTCGCTGACGTTGGTTGTAACGCTTTCGCCCACGATGCCGCCGGCTGCCATAAAGCCCTTCACACGGCCATAGAAGTAACTGTCGATGATGGTCGTATTGTCGGCCCTGCCCACCAGTCCGCCGGCATTACCGGCTGTGGCCTCAGCGCAGTCATACGGCGTGCCGTCGGTGGCTTTGGCTTCATAGGCCAGCACATCGTGAATCATGCTGTAGTTGGCATTGCCCACCACCACGCCGACGTTGCTCTCACCCCTCAGACTGATGTTCTGCAGGGTGAGGTTGCTGATGACGGCTCCGTCAGTATAGCCGAAGAGGCCCACGTCGGTGCCGTTGTCTTGATAGGTCCTCACGTTCTTGATGGTATGACCCTGTCCGTCGAACACGCCGCTGAAGGGATGGTCGGCGGTGCCGATGGGTGTCAAGGCATACCAGTTGTTACGTTTTTCACCCTCCTGAATGAGGTCTTGAGTCAGGCGGATGGTATAGTTGCCCATGTTATCGCCGCCGTTAACCCTGGTGGCTAAGTCCTCTAAGTCTTTGAACGTCGAAATGGTCATGGACTGTGTAGGCATGGCGGCCTGGCTGATGAGTCCGAAGGCATCGGCCCACCCCACTTCGCCGTTGAATTTCGAATTTCTGTATTTGTTGGCACTGGCGCGAGGCACGTTGAGCGTGCGCTGGGTAGCGAGTTTCGCCGTAGCACTGGCGGTGCCCTCGTAGGCAAACAGGTCGTTGTATTCCCAGACTGGTGGTTCTGTGGCAGCACACTTCATCTCCTTCAGGTTAGGCAGATTCACAAAGGCTCCGTCGCCGATGCGGTGCAAGGTAGAGGGCAGCGACACCTTCTGCAGCGACGAACAGCCCACGAAGGCAAAGTCGCCAATCCAAGTGACTCCCTCGCCGACGGTCACTTCCGTCAACTTGTTGCACAGGCGGAAGGCCAACTGGTTCACCGTTACGTCGTATTCAGTTCCGCCGATAGTCACCTTGCCGGGAATGGTGATGGCACCCTCGGTGTATTGCGATATGCAGGCATTCTGTCCGTTGCCCAGTAAGAGGCTGTAGCTACCGCTTATCAGTGCCTCGGCGCTGACAGTCTTGTCGCCGTTCTGCAAGGTGATGGTGACCAGTTTGTCGTCAGAACTGGCGGGACTGTCTGATCCTGCCTCCTTGCCTTCCACCACCCACTTCATCAGTTTGTAGTCGGGCGACGGCGAACCAAAGAAGTAGAAGTCCTTACCGGCATCCACATGGTCTTTCTTCGTGTCATCGTCGTAGATATAGACATCGGCTTTTTTCTCCTCCACTATATGCGTCGGATTGACGTTAGCGTTCTGTGAGCGCTGGCGGTTATGGAAGTAGTAGTTCAGGCCGTCCTGATGACGGATGAACGACAGCAGGTTTTCGTAAGGCACCACCGTGTCGTAGGTGGAGTGATAGAAGGCGATGCGGTGGCTGGGTGTCCAGCCCGATACCCTCGCATTGCTGGCCAGTGCGCGGTGCAGGTCTTTCATCACGCCCCGATCCGACGGTAATGATGAGTGTGAACCACTGAAATATGCGAAGGCAGCGGTTGTCATCATCTGCTCCAGCTTGCCGTGTACGTTGTCGCCATCGTCCTTATAGAGCATCTCCTTCATCTGGGCGGCATCATATATACCCTGTGTCAATCCTGGGAGATTTCTTTCGTCGTAATACATATATGTCTTACCATACTTACGCATTTGGCGGAACGCCTCGTTGATGTCGTCGGTGGAATACTGCCTGCTCTTGTCCTCCTGGCTTTTGGCGTTGATGAAGTCGATGACACCGGTGCGCAGGAACTTCTGCGACAGGTATTCACTCACCGTGTGCTGGCGCATGAAGGGGTTGCGGTCGCACATGCCCTTCAGGATGAGCGGCATGACGATGGGCATCGACACGGTGGCCGTCTCATGCTCTGTGCGATTATCCCCCCCGTCGTAGGTCTCGCCATTGTCGTTCATATAGTAGCCCAGGTGTGCAACAGGGTCGTAGGGTCCGTCGCCACACACCGAACCAGCAAAATGCAGCTCGTCAGCCAGACCGTTCTCCTCGATGAAGCGGTGGGTGGCCAATGACACGGAGCCGCCCTGCGAGTAACCTATGCATACGCTCTTCCAATTGTCATCAAAATCGATGAAGGAGGAATTCTGCTTAAAGAGTTCCAGTCCGGCGCGCACGCCATCCACCACTTGACGGGCGGTCAGTTCCTGGTAGAGGTAGGGGTGGGCACGATCCTTGCTCACGCCGTAGCCCTCGTAGTCGGGCATGATAACCAGACAGCGGGGGTTGCGCACGCCATCGTGGCGCGTGTAGTCAATCAGCATGCCTACGTCGGTCATCCACGAAAGCCAACCGCCACTCTTGTTGTATTCCGTGGGGCACTCGTAGTTACTGGTGATGGTGACGTGGCAGCCGATGACCAGGTTTTTGGGGACGGCCGTAGCGCCCTTTGGTACGGCCATCAGCGACGACAGGGTCACCTTATTGCCGTCGGCATCCACCGAAGGATAGGTATAGGAGTAGAGTTTGGCGTCGACGAAGTATGCGCTGCCCTCATCTTGCAGCCCGCTGGCACGCCGGCGGGCCAGTGCGGGCTCCGGGTCTTCGTCGGGACTGACCACGACGATGCCTTCATCGGTAAAGTAGGCATCGTTGATGGCTGTAATCTTCACGTCGTCGACATTCACAGGTTGCAATGAGGCGATGCCAGACTCCTGACCGTAACCCGAAAGGACCGTCAGTAGCATGGACGTCAACAAAAAAAATGTTTTTGACTTCATAATTCTAGTTATATAAAAGTTTGCAAAGGTACGACAATTATTTGAGATGAACAAATTTTTAAAAAAATTAAAAAAGTACGATGTGGCCCAAATATATGCAAATATGCAAAATACAAATCATTTATTAAATTGATTTACAATAAGTTAGTACACAAAGCGATGGCTTATATCAATTTTAAACAAAATTGCTATTGAATTATCATTTGCACATTTCAACTATTATTCGTACCTTTGCAGACAAATATTAAGAATAGGATTATTTCTCTATCTTTGCACCAATAATGATATGATTCGAAGATTTCGATAAACTACGAATATGAGACATGAAACAAAAATACATCCAAGAATGCAAAAACTGCGGTAACTTCGTTGTTGGCAGAGAGAAGCGAGGGTTTATCAGGGATGCTTTGCATGGTGGACCTGGGACTGCTGTGGAGTTTATTCCTGTTGGTGGGAAACTGATTTGGAAGGCTTCAAAGGAAATCGTCTTGCGCCTCTTGCGAACTGATATGGAGAAGTGGGGTGATGAATTGGAGAAGTGGATATACAAGGATATTCAGGTTGAATACGAATGCCCTAAGTGTGGTAAGACATGGACTGAGACGCATCCGCTGAGTGAATCGGATTATAAACAGATGATAGCCGACTACGTTTCAAAGGTTAAAGACTTGGCTACGCTGAATAAGTCAGAAACGAAGAAGTCGGATAAAAGCAAAGGTATGATGGCTATGAACCATCAAGAATCAATCGGAATGAATATGACGTTACAGATACCTTATAAAGAACTGGAGGCATTTGTATTGAAGAAGTACAACCAGGAGGTTAAGTTGGGGTTTGTCGATGAGAAAACTATGAGTGTCACGAAGAAGGTTGTGATCAAGGATGCGACTATCAATATTTCTGTTGATCAGGTAGCTGGAAATGATATCTCATTGTCATATCAGGCAGGCTTTGGCATCGAGTGGATTATCAAGGGGGCACTGATGTGGTTTAAGGAATCAATCAAGGACTTTGTTGAGGAACTGGAGGACAACAAACTGCTGATTCACTTAGACAAGATTGACCAAATAGAAGGCGTGTTGGATAAAATAGAGATTTTAGATATCACCTTCGACAAAGTGAATGCAAACGTAGCATTTAAAGTGGGATAATTGATAAAAAACTCCTGAATTATTTGGAACTTATTGATATCTTTCCTATCTTTGCAGCAACAAAAAAAAGAACTACAATATGAGCATCGACACATATAAATTGACAAGTATGGAAGAGCCTACCGACGAGGTTCTGTCGCAACTGATGCGTGAGGCAGCCCAAGATGCCCAAAAAGCAAACGAACAGGCTACACAACGATATTTTGAAGAACTCAGGCAGGCTGCAGCAGCCATTTAGACTATGCAACAAGCTCCCCATCGTCCTGTACTTATCGTGATAGCAGGCCCAAATGGGTCTGGTAAGACTACTATCACATCCAAAATCCTTCGACATGAGTGGCTGGAGGATGCTGTATATGTGAATCCAGACCAAGTGGCCCAAGACAAGTATGGTGATTGGAACTCAATCGAGGCTGTGACGAAAGCTGCAAATTACTGTGAAGAACTGCGCGAAGAGTGTTTGCGTCATAAACAAAGTCTGATTTTTGAAACCGTGTTGTCTTCTGAAGGCAAGGTGGATTTTATACGTCGAGCTAAGGAAGCTGGCTACTTTATCAGGGTCTTCTTTGTCTCTACAAGTCATCCTTCGATCAACTCTTCTCGTATCGCTAAACGCGTGATGCAGGGTGGACACGACGTTCCAATTCCCAAGATCATCTCCCGTTACCAGAAATCGATTCTTAATTGCAAGCGAGTAGCCACTTTAGCCGATCGAATGTATGTTTATGATAACTCTATCGACGATGCAGAAGCATGTATATTGTTCCGAATGACCGATGGACAACTCGTCAAACGCTATACTGATATTATCCCCATTTGGGCTCAAACGCTCTTAGATTAACGAG
>CACXAG010000143.1:13259-18308 GCA_902765585.1 uncultured Prevotellaceae bacterium | reverse complement strand
GATATGGAAATACAACCCTATACAGAATCAACCCCTGAGTCACTAACGGCCACTTTACGTAATTGGCTTATTGGCTGCTATATTGTAGAATACGAGCAGCGAGGCAGCAACGCACAAATTGCCCCAAGAAAAGATTTATGCGATGCTGTCGCATGAATTCGTTACCAATCCAAAAGACTTGTTAAGCAAACTCTCTTTCTCTCACATAAGTGAGATAATGACCCAAGAAAGGAATTGTTAGTATCGTAAATAATAGAATTCTAAAACATAAAGACAATGATTGGCTTCGCAATCGTAATACGATGGAATTTCTTGGTGTATGGGAGCGAGTATATAATCCCAATTTTAATTATGGCGAATTCGCCACAATTAGAAATCAAGCAGGTCCGAACAGCTTCAAAATCAGAGAATCACAGGAATATAGTAATCATTCACAAAGAAGATAAAATTATCTTTGTCTAAATCCAAACAATGATTATCCTTGCAAGAAAAATATGGTTGAAAGATGTTGTTCGAGTCAAGGGACTCTATTCACTTTGGAGGACTTCAGACATACTCTACCCTGGCATCACTCTGCTTCTGTGAGGGTGAATCAGGTGATGCTTCAGTTCTATTGGGAACTGGGTAGGGATATTGTGGAGAAGAAAGCAGAGAGTCGTTGGGGTAGTGGATTTATGAAGAATCTGAGCAGGGATTTGAAGGAAGTGAATCCTGATGCGACCTGTTTCTCGGAAACGAATCTGCTGTATATGAAGAACTTCTATCGGCTTTATCAACTCTATATTGCTCCACAAGCTGTGGAGCAAATCACTCAGCAACTTGCTGAGCAGATGGATAATATAAATACTCCTCAACCTGGGGAGCAAATTCGAGATGATATATTCTCAATAGGTTGGGGGCATCATAAAGTGTGACTTATTTTGGTTTCACTGGCTCTTCTGAAATTTAGTGAAGATTATAAATTATGACATTTTTCAAGCTACATTTTGGTACTCGATTCACTTAATCATTTGAATCGATTCATTTCATCGATTGAATCGATTCTTTTCATCCATTGAATCGATTCAAAATATGAGGGGTCTCGGTATATGTTTTTAGCCCTTTCTAAAATATTGACAATGTTGTCAACTAAATTACAGAAGAACCAGGAACTTGGCATTATTTATGAGGCAAACTGCGTTAATCATCTAAAAATACTTTTCTATTTCAGCATTATTTCGTAACTTTTGCTTCGCAGAACTTTCTCTAACCTAAGGTGTAGAGTGTCACTCGGAAAAGCAAAAGAAAATGTGTTTTCTTTTGCTTTTCTCTCGTTTTTTCGTAAATTTGCAACCGAGAAAACAATTTGAGTATGTCGAAAGAACAGTCAAACATCGTTGAATATCTAGTATGTGTCATTGGAGCCTTTGCCAAACAGTTCTCGTTAACAAACGCTAAGGCCTACCAGTATTTACGCCAGTATAAAGGGTTGGACTTCCTGACCAAGCACTATGACATAGAACATACACAGTCGATAGAAGATGCGGTTGAGGATATAACAATCGTTTGTAACCGTCATGGAGGGGCGTTGGTCTTATGAAACTATATCATGGCTCAAATGTCAGTATCGAGACAATTGATTTGAAACGAGGTCGCAAAGGAAAGGACTTCGGTCAGGGATTCTATTTGAGTGCAGACCGCAACCAAGCACAAATGATGGCAGAGCGAACCGTAGACAGAGAAGAGTCCGGCAAAGCTACACTGACGACATTTGAGTTTGACGAAGACATTCTTAAGAATCATACCACGATGAAAGTCAAGGTGTTTGAAGGATATTCGAAAGAATGGGCAGAGTTTATTATGATGAATAGGAGAAACAAAACTGATAAACAAGCCCACGACTATGATATCGTATATGGGCCAATAGCTGATGATAAGGTCGGTCTGCAAATCAGCCGCTACCAATTGCAATATATCCAAATGGACGAGCTGATTAGGCAGTTGTCTTTTATTCGTCCTACTTTTCAGTTTTTCTTCGGAACAAAGCGAGCTATCAGATTACTTCATAAAATAGAAAACGATGAATAAACAGGAAGAACAAGATATCCAATTTCAGATAGAATGTTTGACGAACGAACTGGTAATCATGCTGATGGATGATTATGGAATGTCTATGGAACAGGCCTTAGATACTGTATATGATTCGAATACCTATAAAAAAATTGAAAGGCCCAGCACCGGTTTGTATTATCAAGGGGCTGTCTATGCATTGGACATACTAAAAGAAGAATTGGGAAAGACCTTATAAATTATGACTCCCAAGCAGATTTATGAACGCATTCGCGTGAACTATCGAGATGCATTCCAAGAGTTAATGACAAAAATGTGCTGTATCAAAGCTCCGTGGCCGGAGGGTTGGGCAATTAGGTTACGAATTAGAAACCAAACTCCTTCAGCAATCCTCCCCAATTTGCTATTTGACCCAAGTTGAAATTCTTCATTCTTCCACGCTCTGCCTTTATTTCAGGCCGAATTGCGTTAATCTTCCAAAATCGCTTCGTTACAACAACTTTTTTTCGTAACTTTGCCATCAAAGATGGCGAACTTACTCTGTCTCTGCATAAAAAAGATTAAAATCTTTTGTTCTGCTCTCGACTTTTCGTAACTTTGCAGCCAAAATGAGAAAAAGTATGGAATCAAAGCTTGTAATCTATAATACGCTGACGCGCCAGAAGGAGCGCTTCGAGCCGTTGAATGCACCCAATGTGGGCATGTATGTGTGTGGACCGACTGTCTATGGCGACCCCCATCTGGGTCACGCCCGTCCCGCCATCACGTTTGATGTCGTGTTCCGTTATCTGAAGCATCTGGGCTACAAGGTGCGCTATGTCCGCAACATCACGGACGTGGGCCATCTGGAGCACGATGCCGACGAGGGTGAGGACAAGATAGCCAAGAAGGCCCGTCTGGAACAGTTGGAGCCGATGGAGATAGCCCAGTACTACACCAACCGCTACCATCAATACATGGATGCGCTGAACGTGCTGCGCCCCTCTATTGAGCCGCACGCCACGGGACACATCATCGAACAGCAGCAGCTGGTGCAGCAGATTCTCGACAATGGTTTTGCGTATGAGTCGAACGGCTCTGTGTATTTCGACATCGAAGCCTACAACAAGAAACACCAATATGGCATCCTCTCTGGGCGTTCTTTAGAGAACATCAAGGACGAGAGCCGCGAACTGGCTGGTGTGGGTGAGAAGCACAATCAGGCCGACTTTGCTCTGTGGAAAAAGGCACAGCCCGAACACATCATGCGCTGGCCGTCACCCTGGAGCGACGGTTTCCCTGGCTGGCATTGCGAGTGCACGGCTATGGGACGTAAGTACTTAGGTGAGACCTTCGACATCCACGGGGGCGGTATGGACCTTGTCTTCCCCCACCATGAGTGCGAGATAGCCCAGGCTGTGGCCTCGATGGGACACCCTGCCGTGAAATACTGGATGCACAACAACATGCTGACCATCAACGGCAAGAAGATGGGTAAGTCATATCACAACTTCATCACGCTGGAGCAGTTCTTCAAGGGCGACCATCCGCTGTTGGAGAAAGCCTACTCGCCCATGACCATTCGCTTCTTCGTGCTCTCAGCCCACTACCGCGGCACTGTCGACTTCTCGAACGATGCCCTGCTGGCCGCTGAGAAGGGACTGGAGAAGTTGCAGCAGGCCATCAGCGACCTTTCACGCATTACCGTTTCTCCGAAGTGTGACGCTGAGACGGAACGTGTGGTCAAGGGGCTGCGCGAAAAGTGCTACGACGCCATGAACGACGACTTTGCTACGCCGTTGGTCATCAGCTACCTGTTTGAGGCCTGCACGGTCGTCAACAAGCTGACTGACCACAAGGCAACCATCTGTGCCGACTGCCTGAAGGAGTTGACGGAGGTAATGCACCTCTTTGCTGAGGACATCCTCGGTCTCAACGTCCAGCATGCCGCCTCCAATGCCGAACGCGAGGAGGCTTTCGGCAAGGTGGTGGACATGGTGCTGGCCCTGCGCGCCAAGGCCAAGGCTGACAAGGACTGGGCAACCTCCGACAAGATACGTGACGAGTTGGCTGCCGCTGGTTTCGAGGTGAAGGACACCAAGGATGGTGTTACCTGGAAGTTGAACAAATAAGAATGGATAAGAAAAAAACTGTCAAGAGGGGCGCACTTAGATGCGCCCTTCTTCGTGATAGCTGTAATAGTTGCCGTCGGTCACAATGACGTGGTCGAGCAGCTTGATGCGCATGAGCTGGCTGGCCTTCAAAAGGCTGAAGGTCAGATCGTCGTCAGGCTTGCTGGGTCGGAGGCTTCCTGAGGGATGGTTGTGGCAGACGGCAATGATAGTGGCATTGACCAAGACGGCCTCACGCATGATGATGCGGATGTCAACAGCGACCTCGGTGATGCCGCCCCGCGAAATACACAGTTTCTTGATGAGCCGGTGGTTTTGGTTCATGAGCAACACCCAGAACTCCTCCACATCGCTATCCTGCAACACGGGGTGCATGTGGTTGTAGATGAAGGTGGCGGTTCCTAAGTCAGGACGTTCTTCGGCTTTCTCCATCTGACGACGCTTGCCCAATTCGCAAGCTGCCAGAATGGTGATAGCCTTCGCTTCGCCAATGCCGTTGTATTGGCAAAGGTCGCGAATGGTGAGCTTGCCCAGGGAGTTCAGGTTGTTGTTGCAGTCTGCCAGGATGCGCTTCATCAGCGATACGGCATCCTCCTTGGGTGAGCCCGAACCTACCAGGATAGCCAACAGCTCTGCATCAGTCAGTGCCGCAGCCCCTAACCGCATGAGTTTCTCACGCGGACGGTCTTCTTCTGCCCACTGGTTGATGTTCAGCTTATCCATGTTTCTTGGTAAACAACGACTCCAGGAAGCCTACGCCATAGCCAATAAGCTGGATGAAGACAGCAGGGATAGAGATGAACCCCACCTTGATACTCTTGTTGCGGATGCTGGAATCGATGAAGACAAGGGCGCTATATAGTATAAGAGGTATAGGCGCCAGTTCGCA
>CACXAG010000143.1:0-13248 GCA_902765585.1 uncultured Prevotellaceae bacterium | reverse complement strand
ACGCCTATGGTGAATACCGACGGCAGAGCGTGAACGGGCTTCAAGGCCTCAGGATACTTGCGCCAAAGGTTGATGCGGGCATAGCCGCTGTTGTAGACCTGTCGCCAGAAGCGACGGAAGTCCGTACGGCGCTTGTGCCACAGCCAAGCCTCAGGGAACAGGCGACAGCTATAGCCGCCTTTGTAGATGCGGAGGCTGAAATCGATGTCCTCGCCATAGAGAGCCATCTTCGAGAATCGCTCCGTTGTGAAACCGCCTAACTGCTGGTACACCTCGCGGCGCACGCCGAGGTTGAACGAACGGGGGTAGAACTTCTTGTCGAGCTGCTTTTTGCCGCCACGGATGCCGCCTGTCGTAAAGAACGACGTCATGGCATACGAGATGGCCTTCTGGATGTTAGTAAAGGATTCATGGGCAGCATCCGGCCCGCCCCATGCGTCGCAGGGCTGACGCCTAAGTTCGTCTTCGATGGCCTGCATAAAGCCTGGAGGCGTGACGGCATCAGAGTCGAGAATGATGACATACTCGCCCTTGGCACGTGCTACACCGTAGTTGCGGCTCTGGCCAGGGCCGCTGTTCTCCTTGAAGTAATAATGCAAATCAAGGATGCTTGCGTACTTGTCGCAAACATCCTTGCAGGGGATTTGTGAACCGTCCTCTACAATCACGACGTCAAAGTCCTTCAGTGTCTGGGAGCAAAGGCTCTCAAGCAGTTCGTCGACCTCGTCAGGGCGATTGAAGACAGGAACGATAATCGAATATTTCATTACTCCTTGGCGCGAGCCAGATATGAACCGTCGCGGGTGTCAACCTGAATGAGGTCGCCCTCGTTGATGAACAGGGGAACGCGAACCTCCACACCAGTCTCCAGCGTAGCGGGCTTCAGGGTGTTGGTAGCGGTGTCGCCCTTGACACCGGGCTCAGAGTGAGTAACGCGGAGGATGGTCTTAACGGGCATCTCAGCATAGAGGATGGTACCATCGGTAGTGTCGCTGACAACAGACACGACGTCGCCTTCCTTCATGTACTCATGACCGATAACAAGGTCGTTGGCGATGGGAATCTGCTCGAAAGTCTCCTGGTTCATGAAGATGCGGCCTTCCTGATCCTCATAGAGGTACTGGTAGTCGCGGTGCTCGATGACGACGTCTTCCAACTTCTCACCGATATTGTAACGGCGCTCCAGTACACGACCGTCGGTGACGTTCTTCATCTTGATGTTCATGATGGTGTTACCCTTACCGGGCTTGCGGTGCTGGAAGTCGATGCAAACCCAAATGGCACCGTCCATGCGGATGGCGGTTCCTTTCTTGATGTCTTGTGAATTAATCATAAAAATATGCTATTATAAATATGTAAATATCGCTTTTACGGGTGCAAAGGTACGAAGAAAAATTAAAAATTGAACATTAAACCTTAAAAAAAATGCTTGAAACTTGCACAATTAGAAATAATTATGTAATTTTGCAGCCCGAATTGACGAATAATAACAATAAAACGAAGATAAAAATATGAAAAGAACATTTCAGCCGCACAATCGTCGCCGCGTGAACAAGCATGGTTTCCGCGAGCGCATGGCAACTAAGAATGGTCGTCGCGTACTGGCTTCTCGCCGCGCTAAGGGCCGCAAGAAGTTAACAGTATCTAGCGAGCGTCACGGAAAGTAAATCCGGTATCTCAAGATACGTCATGTCACACTCTGCACCTTGGGTCAGAGAATAAGAATTGGGTGTATTTTTAAGAAATATACCCAATTTTTTTTGTTGTATCAAGAAATCTTTGTATCTTTGCTCGTTGATTGAGCATATATATAATAATGTACGCGAAGAAACTTTTTAGGAAAATAGCAGATGCCTATTTTTTGGGCAACCTTCTGACGATGGCTGTCATCGTGGTGTTGCTATACTTTGGTGTGAAATACGGGCTGGAGTTCTATACGCACCACGGGGAAGGTATTGTGGTTCCCCAGGTGAAAGGCATGACCTATAACAGGGCACGCCAACTGTTGGAGGAAGACGGTTTGACGATTATGGTTACGGACTCGGGCTATAACAAGACATTGCCCGCTGATTATATCCTGGCACAGACGCCTGGGTATGGTACGAAGGTGAAAAGTGGACATACCGTGTATGTTACCGTCAACTCCCCCTCGTCGCCCACGATAGCTATTCCTGACATTGTGGACAATTCCAGTGTCCGCGAAGCCGAGGCGAAACTGATGGCTATGGGCTTCAGACTGTTGCCAGCCAAGAAGGTGTCGGGCGAGCGTGACTGGGTATATGGTATCATCTGTCGGGGACGACGCGTCTCCAACGGTGACCGCATCTCCACTGACTACCCGCTGACGCTGCTGGTTGGCGACGGAAGTATTGGCGACTATGAGGATTTTGAATATGTGGAACCTTCATACGCCGTACCTGAAGACGGTGACATAGATGAATTTGAGGAGGTTTCAGAACCTGAGATGGAATAATGGTAGACGAGCTGGATGATATACTCTATGAACATCTTCGCATGGAGGTGGATCGCGGACAAGTACCGGTACGTATAGACAAATACATGTCGGAACACGTCCAGCATTCCTCGCGCAACCGCATCCAGAAAGCGGCAGATGCTGGTTTTATCCAGGTTAACGGAAAGCCCGTCAAGAGTAACTACAAGGTGAGGCCGGGCGATGTCATCACGCTGATGCTTGACCGTCCGCACTATGATACGACCATTGAACCTGAGGACATCCCTCTGGACGTGGTCTATGAAGACGACCAGTTGATGATTGTCAACAAACCGGCAGGAATGGTTGTGCATCCGGGTGTCGGCAATTTCCACGGCACACTGGTCAACGCCATTGCATGGCACCTGCGCAATATGCCCAGCTATGACCCCAACGACCCGTCAGTTGGTTTGGTACACCGTATCGACAAAGACACCAGTGGACTGTTGGTCGTCGCCAAGACACCTGATGCCAAGACCGAGCTTGGGGCGCAGTTCTTCAACCACGACACCCATCGCAGTTATCAGGCATTGGTATGGGGCAACTTCACAGAAGACACTGGGCGCATAGAGGGCAACATCGGGCGTGACCCGAGAGACCGCCAGCGCATGGCTGTCTTCCCGCCAGGTTCAGATATCGGCAAGAGTGCCGTGACCCACTATCGCGTCCTTGAGCGCTACGGCTATACCACGCTGGTAGAGTGCCGCTTAGAGACAGGACGTACGCACCAGATTCGTGCTCACATGAAGCACATCGGTCATCCGCTGTTTGCAGACGAGCGCTATGGGGGGATGGAGATTCTGCGTGGGGAGCGTACTGCATCCTACAAGGCTTACATCCAAAACTGCTTCAAGCTCTGTTCCCGCCAGGCCTTGCATGCACAGACCCTTGGCTTTGTGCATCCGATGACGCACGAGCAAATGGACTTCACCTCACCGCTGGCCGCTGACATGGAAGCCTTGCTGAACAAGTGGCGCAACTATCAGCGAACGACTGAATAACAGAAAAAAGTAATGACGAAATAATATAAATCGATGAAAAATTTAAAACGTAACATTGCCATCGTCTGCGGTGGCGACTCCTCTGAGCACGATGTCTCACTGCGCTCAGCACAAGGTCTCTATTCGTTCTTCGACAAAGAACGCTATAACGTATACATTGTCGATATCAAAGGTCAGGACTGGCATGTTGAACTGCCTGGCGGCCTGACTGCACGCATCGACCGTAACGACTTCTCGTTTGTGGAAGACGGAAAGGCTATGCTCTTCGACTATGCCTATATCACCATTCATGGTACTCCTGGCGAGAACGGCATCCTGCAGGGCTATTTCGACTTGGTGGACATTCCTTACTCTACCAGTGGCGTACTGGTGGAGGCCATGACGTTCAACAAGTTTGTGCTGAACCAGTACCTGCGCAGCTATGGCGTCTCTGTGGCTGACTCCCTGCTCATCCGCCAGGGCTACGACCAGTTGGTCAGCGACGACGAGATAGAACAGCGCATCGGCATGCCTTGCTTTGTCAAGCCCGCTACCGACGGCTCGTCCTTTGGCGTGTCGAAGGTGAAGAACAAGGATATGCTGGCTCCTGCCATCCGTAAGGCCATGCTGGAGAGTCCGGAGATTATGGTCGAGCAGTATCTGGAGGGTACGGAGATCACGATGGGTATCTATAAGACCCGTGAAAAGTCGGTAAATACAATGGTCAGGTACAGGAGATTACTCCCGCCCGCATCTCTGAGGATGTGGCTCGCCGTGTCCGTGAGATTACCAGCTATATCTACGACATCCTGCACTGCAACGGCATTATCCGTGTCGATTATATCATCTCGAAGGAGGGTAAAATCAATATGCTGGAGGTGAACACCACGCCAGGCATGACGCCCACCAGTTTCATTCCCCAGCAGGTCCGCGCTGCTGGTCTGGAAATGAAGGATGTGCTGACGGATATCGTGGAGAACCAGTTCTAAAGTTCATAGTTCATAATTCATAGTTATTATTAACACGCGATGGAATACGACATCAAAGAGTTTGACGAGATTCGGCCATACGAGGCACACGAAATGCGACAGGCGTTCAACGACTTGTTGAATGACAGGCAGTTTTCTTTGGTGCTGAAGGGGTTTGCCCCCTGGCTGCCTAAAGGAGTGCGTAACGCATTGCTGAAACTGGCATTTACTGGTGTCAAGACACCTCTTGACTTCCAGAAACGCTTGATGGGGCCCGTCGTAAAATGGATTATCCGCAAGCATACCGATGGTACGACATTTGAAGACGAGCTGATGCCCAGCGACAAGTCGTTACGCTATACGTTCCTAAGCAACCATCGCGACATTGTGCTCGACTCTGCCTTCCTGGACGTATTGTTGATTGATGCCGGCTATCCAACGACGGTGGAGATTGGTATTGGCGACAATCTGCTCATCTATCCGTGGATCAAGCGTCTGGTGCGTATGAACAAAGCGTTCACCGTACGTCGCGGACTGACAGCCCACGAGATGATGCGCAGCAGTCAGCTGATGAGTCGTTATATCCACTATGCGGTGAACGAGAAGCACGAGAATATATGGATAGCCCAGCGCGAAGGCCGAGCCAAGGATTCCAGCGACCATACGCAGGACGCTGTGCTGAAGATGCTGGCTATGGGCGGGGCTGTGAAGGAAATCAACATCGTCCCACTGACCATCAGTTATGAGTTCGACCCCTGCGATTATCTGAAGGCCCAGGAGTTCCAGCAGAAGCGCGACAATCCCGCCTTCAAGAAGTCACGTCAGGATGACCTCGACAACATGAAGACGGGCATCTTCGGCTACAAGGGCCGCGTCCATTATCATTGTGGCACACCCATCAACCAGTGGGTCGACGAGTTGGAAGGCCTGCCGCGAAATGAATACTTTGCCCAACTGAGTAAGCGGATAGACAAGGAGATACACCGCGGCTACCGCCTGTACCCCTGTAACTACATTGCCCTCGACAAACTGGAGGGGCAGCAGACCTATCAGAAGCATTACACCCAGCAGGATGTGGAACGTTTTGAACAATACCTACAGGGACAGTTGGATAAAATCAACATTCCGAATAAGGATGAGGCGTTCCTTCGTGAACGGATACTGACCATGTACGCTAATCCAGTACGTAACTATCTGGGTGCCCAATGAAAAAGCTATTGCCTCTCATGTTATCAGTATTGCTTTTCCTTTCCTGTGAGTCTGACAACTACGAGAAAGGAGAAGGCAGGTACTCACTCATGCAAACAGACCTGACGGAGTTGTCCGTCGACCTCAAAAAGCAGGCTACGGCATTCACCACTGATGACGGTGACACTTATCAGCTGGTCAAGACATTCAACACGAAGTGGATGGAGACGGCTGACACGACCTATCGTACCCTTATATATTATAATAAGGTGTCAGATACGTCAGCTGAGGCGATAAGTGTCGGTCTTGTTACCACGTTGAAACCATACGAGCATTGGCGTCTCAAGAAACAGCCACAGGATCCTGTCGGCTTTGAGAGTGCATGGATGGCAAAAAGCGGCAAATACCTCAACCTCGGGCTGCTCATCAAGACAGGCCGTGTGGATGATGAGGAACAGCCTCACAGTATCGGACTGGCACAGGATACCGTCTATGTCTATCCTAATGGACAGCGTACAGCCTGCTATCGTTTCCTCCACAGTCAGAACGGGGTGCCCGAGTATTATACCAACCGCTATTACATGAGTATTCTGCTCCCCGAACAGCGTCCTGACACCATCCGTCTGACACTCGTCACATACGATGGCGTCATAGAGAAAGTATTTTATACCAAATAGAAGAAGAAATCGATTTTTGTCATGCGAAAAGTAATAGGAATAGGCGAAACGGTGTTAGACATCATCTTCAGGGACAATCAGCCAGTGCATGCTGTCCCTGGCGGTTCCACCTTTAACGCCATCATCTCTTTGGGCCGTTGTGGCGTGGAGACGAACTTTATCAGCGAGACGGGTAACGACCATGTGGGACGTATGATTATCCAGTTCCTGAAAGACAATGGCTGTCATGCGGAATGTGTGAATGTCTATCCTGACTCCAAGTCTCCGCTGTCGTTGGCATTCCTCAATGAAAAGAACGATGCAGAGTATGTCTTCTACAAAGACCATCCCCGCGATCGCTTGGACTTCACCTATCCTGACGTTCAAGCCGACGATATCGTCCTTTTCGGTTCATACTATGCCCTGAATCCCGTCATTCGCCAGCAGGTGAAAGACTTTCTGGAGTATGCCCACAATCGCGGTGCCATCCTCTATTATGATGTCAACTTCCGTGCATCGCACCAGAGCGAGGTGATGAAGCTGACGCCCAATTTGCTGGAGAACTTCGAACTGGCTGACATTGTGCGAGGCTCGTCAGAGGACTTTGATATTCTCTTCAAGAAGAGCAACCCCGATGAGGTCTATCGTTCGCACATCATGTTCTACACCAAGAACTTCATCCTCACACAGGCCGCCAACCCTGTAGAAGTACGCGCTGACGGCGGATTCAGCAAACAGTATGCCATTGAACCTGTGGAAACGGTCAGCACGATTGGTGCTGGCGACAATTTCAATGCGGGCTTCCTGTATGGTCTATTGCACGACGGCATCACCCGCCAACAATTAGAACAAGGCCTTTCGTCCCAACAATGGGATAGCCTTGTCCATTGTGCCTTGCAATTCTCGGCAGAGGTGTGTAAGAGTCTCTACAACTATGTGTCTCCAGCGTTTGGGACACAGAAACAGCAGGAATTACTCAGCAAATAGCATAGGGCCTTCATCATCTGAAGGCCTTTAGTTTGCTATTTCCAGTGCCCGTTGGAGTGCATCGTTGGTTTCTCCAATGATGTTGTAGTACTCATTCATGCTCCACAGGTCGCGGGCAATGAGTGCTTTCAGCTGCAGACGCAGATGGGGCAGGGTGCGCTGGAGCTCATCGTCATTCTCGGGACGGATGTTCTGCTTCTCGGCCTCAGCTATGATACCGTCGGTAAGCTCCTGGGGAACCTGGAAGTTCTTCTTGTAGTCTTCGAAGGTAGGATATTGCTGTTGCAGCGCCTTACGCTGGTTGTCCACATAGCGAAGGTTGGCATTGATGATAAAACTCTTGGCGGACAGTTCCCGATGGAACTTGGTATAACGCATGGTGTCCAGGGGCACAAACTCGTCGGGCATGATGCCGCCACCACCGTAAACCAGACGGTGCTGTTTGAGGGTATAGTATTTCAGCGAGTCGGCAAAGTGGACGCTGTCGGCATTGGTCAGCTCACCGCTCTTCAGGCGCTTCAGCATGTCCTCGGCATAGTCTTTCTGGTTGCCCTTCTCGTACGGCTTCTGGATGCAGCGGCCAGACGGTGTATAGTAGTGGGCAATGGTGAGGCGAATCATCGAACCGTCAGGTAAATCCAGGGGACGCTGCACCAGACCTTTTCCATACGTACGGCGACCGATGATAATACCGCGGTCGTGGTCCTGGATGGCACCAGAGACAATCTCTGCAGCAGATGCCGTATAGCTGTCTACCAGCACGTAGACCTTGCCTTTGGTGAAGAGACCGCCACCGTTGGCGAAGTATTCTGCCTTGCGGGCCCTGCGTCCATCGGTATAAACGATGAGGTCGTTTTTCTGTAGGAACTCATCGGCTATCTTGACAGCAGCCTGTAGGTAGCCGCCACCATTCCCCTGCAAGTCCAGAACCAGCGTCTGCATACCCTGCTCCTTGAGTTTTGTCAGACTCTCGCAGAACTCCTCGTGGGTGGTGGCCCCAAAGTTGCCGATGCGGATATAGCCTACCTTAGGACGTAGCATATAGGTGGCGTCGATGGAATGGACGGGAATTTTGTCACGGACGATGGTGAAGCGCAGGGGGTCGGCAATGCCTCGACGTACCACGCCCAGTTCTACCTTCGTACCCTTGGGACCGCGCAGTCTGCGCATAATCTCTTCTTTCTTCATCTTGACACCAGCAATGGCCGTATCGTTGACGCTGACGATGCGGTCGCCAGCCAGGATGCCCATCCTTTCCGACGGACCACCGCTCACTGGTTGGATGACCAACAGCGTGTCCTCGACCATGTTAAACTGCACGCCAATGCCTTCGAAGTTGCCCTGTAGCGGCTCGTTGGCCTCGCGCACCTCCTTGGGCGTGAGGTAACTGGAGTGGGGGTCCAGCTTTTCCAGCATGCCACGGATGGCATCTTCTACGAGTTTCGACTCATCGACGCTGTCAACATACAGGTTGCTAATGGCCATCTCTGCTATCTGCATTTTTCGCAGAGGGGCGTCGTCATTCGTGTTGATGCGAAACTGCGCCCTGATAGGGCTAAATAAAAAATAAAAGAGAAGAAATAATAAACCTCGCGGAATAAGTTGATTGAATCTATTTGTCATTACTTTGTTTTCTCTTTCAATGATCATTTATTATTTGTTATTTTTGTTATTTATTCTTTATTATTTATTATTTTTTATTTAGGGCGAAGCCCGCTGTTACGTAGCCCGCTATTCATAATCTTCAGGTTTGTCTTCTTCGATGACCAGATTGTCGATGATAAAGTTCTGGCGCTCCATCGTATTCTTGCCCATATAGTACTCTAACAACTTCTGCACCTGGTCGTTCTTGTGCAACGTCACCTGTTCCAGACGGATGTCGGGGCCGATGAAACCGGCAAATTCTTCGGGCGATATTTCACCAAGACCCTTGAAACGGGTGATTTCGGGGTCGGGTCCCAGGTCTTGTATGGCTTTTACACGCTCCTCCTCGCTGTAGCAGTAGCGGGTGACGAAGTCGCCCTTCTTGCCGTCGTCGCGCATGGCTTTGTCCTTAATCTTGGTGCGCTTGTTGCGAACGCGGAACAGCGGGGTCTGCAGGACGTAAACGTGGCCTTTCTTGATGAGTTCAGGGAAGAACTGCAGGAAGAAGGTGATGATGAGCAGTCGGATGTGCATACCGTCGACATCGGCATCGGTGGCCACGATGACTTTGTTATAGCGCAGCGTGTCCAGTCCTTCCTCAATGTCGAGAGCAGCCTGCAGCAGATTGAACTCCTCGTTCTCGTAGACCACCTTTTTGGTCAGGCCAAAGCTGTTGAGAGGTTTTCCGCGAAGCGAGAAGACGGCCTGCGTGTTGACGTCACGACTCTTGGTGATGCTGCCGCTGGCTGAGTCACCCTCGGTGATGAAGATGCACGACTCCTCCTTGCGCTCGCTCTTGACATCAGAGAAGTGGATGCGGCAGTCGCGCAACTTACGGTTGTGCAGGTTGGCCTTCTTCGCCCGTTCGCGAGCCAGCTTGGTGACGCCAGCCATTGCCTTGCGCTCTCGCTCGCTCTCCTTCACCTTGTTCTCAATGACCTCAGCGACGTCCTGATGGATGTGCAGGTAGTTGTCTACCTGTTGCTTGATGAAGTCACCCACATATTTATTAATGGTATCGCCGTCTGGAGCCATCTGCGTAGAACCGAGCTTGATCTTCGTCTGACTCTCAAAGACGGGTTCCTCTACGTTGATGGCGATAGCGGCCACGATACCCGTGCGGATATCGCCATACTCGTATTTGCCAAAAAACTCCTTGATGGTCTTGGCGATATGCTCTTTGAAGGCGCTCTGATGGGTACCGCCTTGCGTCGTGTGCTGGCCGTTTACAAACGAGTAGTATTCCTCGCCGTACTGGTTGGCGTGAGTGAAGGCAATCTCGATATCCTCGCCCTTCAGGTGGATGATGGGGTAGAGGGGGTCGTTGGTCATGCGGTCCTTCAGGAGGTCTTCCAGCCCGTGGCGTGACAAGATGCGACGACCGTTGTACATAATAGCCAGTCCTGTGTTCAGGTAAGTGTAGTTGCGGAGCATGTTCTCCACAATGTCGTCGTGGAAGGTGTATCCCTTGAACAGCGTGTTGTCGGGTTCGAAGTAGATGTAGGTTCCGTTCTCGTCCTGTGTGTCCTCCGTGTTGTCGCTTTGCAGGATGCCGCGCTCAAAAGTGGCGCGTCGCACCTTACCGTCGCGATAGCTGGCGCCGACACCGTTCAGACCTACGGATTTCTTGAAAGCCTTGGAGTCATACTTGCCTCCCGTGTTCAGCACGCTGACAGCCTCGATGAGCTTGCCCTGCGGAATGCCGCGACCGTAGTCACGGACGGAGACGCGCAGATTATCGTCGATGGTGATTTCCAGACGGTCGCCAGCTTTCATCTTGAACTCGTCGATGGAGTTGTCGATGACTTCCTTCAGCAGCACGTAGATGCCGTCCTCTGGCAGTGAACCGTCGCCAAGACGTCCAATATACATACCTGGGCGAGTACGGACGTGCTCCATGTCCGACAAGTGCCGGATGTTATCGTCATCATACTTGACGACCTCTTCTTGGGGGATGATATTGTTCTCCTCTTCCATATCCTTATCTTCTTACTCCTTAACTTCTTAACTCCTTCTTATAACAGCGACGACGCTTATGCTGAATATGCTCCAGATACTGCCACTGCGACTGTACTTTCTCGTTGGTTTCCACCTCGACGTTCGTCTCGCCCCACTTGAAACCATACTTCTGGTAGATGGGTATGAGGTCGTAGAACAGCAGGGCGTTGGCGCCTTTCTGCTGATATTCTGGCAAGATACCGATGAGCATCAGGTCGAGGCATTCTGCCTTGTGGAACTTCAGTGCCCTCATGCAATGCCACCAGCCAAAGGGGAAGAGGCGTCCGTTCTTACACTTCTGCAGCGCACGTGTCATGTTGGTAATCGAGATGCCCACACCAATAATCTCGTGGTTGGGAGTGTTCCAGTCTTCTATCAGACAAAGCATGTCCATGTCGAGCATCGGGAAATACATCTTCAGGTACTCGTCAATCTGGCGCTCGGTCATCTGCGAATAGCCATACAGGTGGCCAAACGACTTGTTGATGATGTCCAGCACCTTGCGACCATACTGCTCCTTGCCGAACACTTGGCTGCGCTTGGGATGCATGGGGTGCAGGTTGTAGCGCTTCATGACCAGCTCAGCCACCTTGCGGAATTTTTCTGGTATGCCCTTTTCAGGCACAATCAGTTTGTATTCCACGTAGTCGTTGTCCTTGACGAAACCACCCAACTGCTCGATGTGCTGAGGATAGTAGGGATAGTTATAGATAGTGGCCATCGTGCCCAACTCTTCGAAACCCTCGATGAGCATGCCCTCCGGATCCATATCGGTAAAGCCTAGCGGACCAACCATCTGCGTCATTCCCTTTGAGCGGCCCCACTGCTCGACGGCTTCAAAGAGTGCTTTCGACACTTCCAAGTCGTCGATGAAATCGACCCAGCCGAAACGCACGCTCTTGTTCTCCCACTTGTCGTTGGCACGATGGTTGATAATGGCGGCGATGCGCCCTACCACCTTGCCGTCGCGATAGGCTAAGAAGTATTCAGCCTCGCAGAACTCAAAGGCGGCATTGCGGTCCTTACTCAGCGTGTGCAGCTCGTCGTTGTACAAGTTGGGGGCATCATACTCGTTGCCCCTATACAGGTCATAATGTAATTGAATAAAGGCATCGAGCTCCTTTTTCGTGGTCACTTTGCGAATTTCTACTGTAGGCATGGTGTTTCCGTCTTTAATCATTTTGCAAAGATAACGAAAAACCACCGAATACCCAAAAGATTTAACCAATTTTACGGCAAATAAACAGCCTGTGGCTGTTGTCAGCCAGTGTTGTGGCAAAGATGTAGACGGTTCCTCCCTCCTTCATTTTCAGCTTTTGACGCAGTTGTTGGGCGCTCAAGGGGAAGTTGCGCACCGCGATGTTGGCTTGATTGACCGCAGACAAGGCACTTTTCAGCTCGTGCTTGTTCATCGATGAAATGGCTGTAATCTCAAACCTGCGGCCTGGGAAATTCGCGATTTCATCGGCAGAAACAAAAAGGTGTGAATTGGCTGCTAATGGGCTGACACCAAACATTTCGCTCACCTCGTCGAAGCATCCAGCCTTCATGATGCTGGCGTTGGGTTCATAGAGATAATTCAAGTATGGCGTTTGGGTGTTGTAAGCATCATGTTTGCCTGCTGTAAACAGTATGCTTGGATGCTGCAAACATGGAATCTGCATGACACTATGATATTCAAAGCAATTGTCGTTGTTGACGCAGCAGATACGGATGCTATCGTGTTGCTCTCCGTCCAATATTAGTACGAGCTCCTTGCACTCGTTGTCCACGCTGACAATGTGTACCTCTTTCACGTACTTCAGTTCTTCTACAGCCTTGTGCCAGTCGAGCATGGGCGACAGCTTGAGCACGATGAAACCGCCTTTTTTTGTCAGCACGGGCAGCAGCTCCAGCACGTTGGGTGTGCAGTCAGCGATGCCGTAGGTGCGCCCGCCATGCTCGTCGCGCCGTGCTGGGTCCAAGTAGATGACGTCAGCCTCCGCCATCTCCGCCAAGTATGTTGCTGTGTCACAGCAACAAACGGCACACGCTACCCCCAGCGCCCTGAAGTTCTGCTCGGCAATGGCGCACAGCTCGGCATCCCGTTCTACATAAACGCGCTCCCTAAACCCCTTTGCCATCCAATAAAAGTCCACGCCGAAGCCTCCCGTCAGGTCTACATACCGTTCTCCGCCTTTCAGCAGTCCTGCTTTATAGCGTGCCGTCTGCTCCGATGAACATTGCTCCATATTGAGGTGGGGCGGATAGACCACGTCATCGACTGCCGCCCAAGTGGGCAGTTTACGACGTGCTGTCTGTCTGCCGGCAATCTGCTGCAGGGCCAGCGTCATGTC
>CACXAG010000142.1 GCA_902765585.1 uncultured Prevotellaceae bacterium | reverse complement strand
AGTTCCATCCAGGTCCACGGTTTGTCAGGATGGGCATCAGGGATGGATTCGGTATAAGGTGTTCCACTGCGATTGTCCACACATTCTATGGCAAAAGCCAACCTTTGCCCCACTGGAGGCTCCTGAAGTCCGAAGTCCGACCAGGGGATGGCTGTCTCAATGATGTAGTAACCGGAGCTTGATGATGTGGCAGTGCGCATTTTGAGGTCGCTGGGGCTGCCGTAGCTCCATCTGCCATCAGCACCATAGTAAGGACGCATCAGTGTTCCATTCCTTCTGATGCCAAACTTGTAGCAGCCTTGCTGTGGAAGTTCGTCACAGGTATCCTGCATATCGAAATAGAGTGTGATGGCATCACAGTCAGCTCCGTTAGGCACCTGCGTCCGGTCGCTTACACGCGTGAAGAAATATAGAGAGTCGGTATCGTAAGCCAAGTCTGCAGCAACTCGTGTTCCTGTTTGCGTCCCGAGAATCATCTGTGTGGCATTGCGCTTCAGATAGCCCTCACCATTGGTCAGTTTGCCGTCTATGACAGGATGGCCATATGGAGCCTGAAGTTGCCTGACTGGGTAGCCCTTTATCATTTCGATATTCCCTGCTATACCACTGACCGCTACTACAATTCCTGTATCAATGACAGCCAGTGAGTTCCATAGTCCCTCTTCATTAGCGCCAATGTTGAAAGGTACACTGACTGCTTTGAAGTCGCGGGCCTCGCTGTTGCCCACAGCCACACGCATCTGTGGATGACCGTCATGATTCAGTCCAGACTGATGACTCATCACCGTCTCACCCCACGGCAATACACGCAGATAAGGTGCGCCTCCCAGTGCCTTGGGAGCGAAATCAAGGTTATAGGTTTTTTCTCTGTTCTTGTCTGTGCCACTTACCCAATAGTCATCAGCCCAGTTGTTGTCCAAGGTGGTGCGTACGGTTGTCGGATAGAAGTCAGTGAAGCCGGCTCCCCATCCATTATCTTCTATGATGACCACTATTTCCGAACCGTCTTTCAACAAAACGGGCGATGGCATACCGTCACGGTAATACTGCCTGAAGCTGATACGCTGCGGTTCTGTCCACGATAGTCCACCGTCGAAGGAGCGGCAAAGTGATATCTGCTGCTCGCTACTGTTGGTGAAAGGGCTCTCATCGGCAAAGTATAACTGCAGTTCGCCCGAAGGTAGCTGGAGCATTGACGGCTCCCAACAGCCGTCACCCCAAAGGTGGCTGGCATCGTAGACAAGAATCTCATCGCTCCACGTACGTCCATTGTCCTCCGACCGTCTGCATCTTATGCCGAATTTCCTGTCTTCCGAATAAGGGCTGACAGGTCGTGGATTATAGGCAACGACAATTGTCCCATCGCTCAGCTGAATTAAGTCGGGCACACATTCGTTCACACCAGTGGGGTTTGAGGCAATGCGTGTTGGCGATGACCATGACGCACCCTTATTGGAACTTGTCGCCATCTGGATGCCTCCGCTTTCGCAGACAGCCATGAGACTTCCATCTTGCAACTCAATCACACGGCTATAACCACCGCCTCGGAAGATTGTGGTACGTGTGGCTGTGTCCCAAAAGATTCGCGACCCTTTATACGGTTCCACTCTTATCGCTTTTGCGGGAAGAGTGAAAACCGATATAAGGGTCAGGCTTATGAGAATAACTTTTAATCTGAACATCTGCTATAATAACTCTATTCTTTGCTGAATATTATACGGGAATCTGCTGTGACTTGGGTATTGCTGCCATGTGTGCGGCGGAGCGTATACTCATGGTTGGGCACAATCAAACTGCCAGGAGATACCACAGACTGTCCGTCAAGCAGCTGCACACCATCGTCAACGGTAAAGTCGAGCGTCGGGTCATCACCAGTATAAATGTAGGTCAGCAGATCCTGATAGTAAGCTGACCGCCTAAGTGTGGCTTCTTTTTCACCCACAGTGACCGTCAGCAGTTCCGGATAGACCATGCCATAAAGCGTGTAGTCGCGCACGGTACCCGAGGCAGAGACGACGCGGATTGCATGGTCGGCATTCAGCGCATAGTAAGTGCGTGAATTGTACGGTTCTCCGTCAATGGTAACCTTTGCCGAATCGCTCTCAATGGAAAGATTGAGCCGTTGACGACTGGCGTTCACCGCGATCTCACGGTTGTTGTAGAGTTGTTTCTGAGGCAGACGCATCACCCAAGTGTCATCACCAATCAATTGAGCGTAATAGACATTGGGCGTGACAGTGGCGGAAATGGCATCAATGGTGTTCACGTCATCGGTGACGGTGACATCAAAGCTGTACATGTCGGTCTTCAGCGATTTGCCTAGATAAGTGTCGTATGTACTGGCGATGCAGACCACGTGAAACGTGCCTGGCGTATGGTAGCTATAAGTGAACAGTCCTTTGTTGACGGCAAATCCTGTGTTGCTCGAATCGCGCCGTTCATACTGGTGGTCCTTGTCTCCTGTGAAAACAACAATTTGGTCGGCCACACCAGTGAAGTGTATCTCCATCGACTCATTGATTTCCAAATTGGTCTTGCTGACATTGGCCTGCAACGAGGGTGTCCGGGCTGGCTCATTGTCATCGCTGCAAGAGGCGAGGAATAACGTGAATAGTGAGCAATGAATAGTAAATAATACTAAACCTGTCAATAGCTTTCTGTATCTTTTGGTAATCATATCTTTCATTTCTTTAATCTCAAATCACAGTTCTCTTAGTATCCCGGATTCTGTTCCACCACGCCATTGCTTATGTCAATCTCATTCTGAGGGATAGGCATACGCTCGTGTACACCAGCTATGAAATACAAACCACGGCTGTTGGGGCGAGAACGGCCGAACGTATGGAGCACCTCGGCGGCACGTCCTTGACGGACAAGGTCGAAATAGCGGTCCCACTCGTAGGCCAGCTCCATCCGGCGCTCACTGTAGATTTGGTCGCGGATATAGCCATAACTGCCAGGCTGGTAGAGTCGGGTGCTGCCATTGATGGTGTTGACCTGTGCCTTACAGAGATTCAGTTTTTCCAGAGCTTCCTCACGATTGCCTGTCTCGTTGAGGGCCTCGGCCTGCATCAGCACCACATCGACATATCTCAATACACGGCGGTTACGTCCATTGTCACCGGCATTCTGTGGTTTGTCTTTCTTTGGTGTATACCATTTCAGCGACACGAATCGGCCTTCACCACCCTGCCACATCTCACCGTCTGGGGTGTTGCCTTGATGATGGATGACATAGTCTTTGCGCACATCATCGCCGAAGATGTCGTTGACGATACCGCTGGTGCCGTACATCTGGGTCGTACCCACGTCGAAGTGCTCGATGCCTGCGCCTTCGTTGACATCGCCGTTGGATCCGTCGGCACTCTCCTTGAAGACAACCTCAAAGACAGAGCCTTTGCAGAACTCGCCGTCAGAATACCACTGATAGACGTAGGCCCATTTGTCGCCGTTGTGGAGAGGGTCACCGAAGTAGTCACGGTAGTTCAGAGAATAGATATTGTTCACGTCGAACAGCCTGGTTTGAGCAGTCTCATACTGATAGTCAGAAGCCGTGTACTGCTGGGGTTGGAACCACAGTCGCTGGCGCAGGGACTCCCAGTCTTCCTGTCCGTCGTATTTCAGCACTTGGCCGATAGTGAGGGGAGCACCATCGATAAAATAGCGTCCCAGTTGTGCCATCTCTTCCCATTTGGAAGAGGGAACACCTGGTTTGGCCTGATACATCAGCACTTTCATCAAGAGGGCCGTGGCAGCTCCTTTGGTTGCCTTGCCCACCTCTCCATATGCATAACTTACCGGCAGCATTACCATTGCCTCCCGCAAGTCTTTCTCAATGTAGGCGTAGGTCTCTTCTTCTGTACTTCGGGGTATGACAAGGTTGTCAACTGTTTCTGTCTCAGGTCGGATAGGAACACCACCGTAGGTCTTCACAAGGTTGAAGTAGAAGAATGCGCGCAAAAATTTGGCCTGGCCATAGATACGTTGTATCTGCTGGTAAGCATCATAGGAGTGGGTCGACATCTGTACGCGGTTGATGTTTGCGATGACTTGGTTGGCGCGATGTACACCGATATAGTTGACTTCCCAACGTTGACGAATCCAGACGTTCGAGGTGTTGAAACGGAACATCACGAGTTGCCCCATTTCTGACCCCAGGCCTTCGTCCACGCCAAGTACATTGTCTCCCATGGCTTCACCGAAGCGCCACTCCTGGTTGTTGTAGTCATCGCGTTGCAGCACGTCGTAGACGGCATCAAGTGCCGACTGAAGTTTATAGGGCGTGTCATAGTAAGTCTCGTCAGTGGCATTGCCTTGAATATCCTTGTCCAGGAAGTCGCTGCAGGAAGTGATTAGCAACATGGATAGAGAAAAGAGCAACGTGGAAAGAGAAAGCCGGAAATATCTCTTGGTAATCATAATCATCTATTTTCAGTTATCAGTTCTCATTTTAAAGTCCAAATTTCAAGCCCAACGTGAATGAGCGGGTCTGAGGGTAGTTGCCATAGTCAACACCCATGTTGAGATTGTTCCCCTCAGTGCCGACCACACGACCTACTTCAGGGTCAAAGCCATTGTAGCTTGTGAAGGTCAGCAGGTTATAACCTGTCAATGAGATAGCCATACTGCTGAACCCGATTTTCTGGAGTATATGCTCTGGCATGGTCCATGTCAGTCGCATTTCTTTCAGACGTACGTAGGAACCATCGTGAACGAAGAAATCACTGGCTCGGAAATTCTGGTTGGGGTCGCTGTCACGCAGGTCTGGGATAGAGGCATCTGTGTTCAGAGGGAAGAACTCACGCCCCTCTATCAGCTGGCCCGACCAGTGCTTCTCGCGCAGGTCAGCACTCACGTTATGCATGCCGGCAGCATTATAGAGGAAGTTGTCCATCACATTGAACACCTTGTTGCCAGTCTGCCCCTGAAAGAAAATGTTCAGGTCGAAATTCTTGTAACCAACAGCCATGGGAATACCGAAGACAAACTTGGGCAGCGGTGAACCAAGGAACGTTCGGTCTTCGGCCGTGATCTTGCCGTCGCCATTGAGGTCCTTGAAGCGGAAATCACCGGGCTTGGTGGTCTGTTCCCAATAGTTCTTACCAAAGTCATATTGTGCACTGGCACGTACCTCCTCAAAGGTTTGGAAGATGCCATCAGTGACATATCCATAGAAAGCACCGATGGGCTGGCCTACAACGGTCTTGGTGACGGGATCGCTGAGAGCCAGGTTGACGGTATTGCCCCAAACAGGCTCGTTGCCAGTACCGAGACTGGTCACCTCGTTCTTGATCCAAGAGAGGTTGAACCCCACTTCGTAGCGGAAGTTCTTGCCGATGTTGTCGCGCCATTTCACGTCGTACTCCAGACCGTAGTTCTTCACAGCACCGGCATTGGTCATCGGCGCGCCTGCGGCATTCAGTCCGGCAGAGAGAACGGTAGGAACACGCAACAGCATGTCTGTGGTCTTGCGGTTGAAATACTCTACAGTCAGCATCAGACGATTACTCAGGAAGGAGAAATCAATACCGATGTTCTTTGACTCACTCTTTTCCCACTTGATGTCATCATTGCCAAGCACGGTGGCTGTTGAGCCTTCCCACAATGTGTGGTTACCCACGCCATACGGATAGTTGTATCCTGATGACAGGTAGGTGTAACGCGCCATTTCGTCGATACGGTTGTTGCCTAAAAGTCCCCAGCCGATACGCAGTTTTCCCAACGAGAGCCAGGAGAGGCTTTTCAGGGCAGGGAGATTGGAGAATTTCCAGCCGACAGACACTGAGGGGAACACACCCCAGCGATTGTCTTTGGAGAACTTCGAGGAGCCATCGGCACGTATATTGGCCTGTAGCAGGTAGGTATCGTCGAAGGAATAGTTGATGCGCCCAATCCAGCCGATAGCTGTCCAGTCACGGGGAAGGCCATAAGTCTTGTCACCCGTGTAGGCGCTGGAGAGATAGCGGAACACATCCTCATTACTGGGCGTGCCCTTGCGGTGTGACTCCTGGAAGTCGTATTTGTAGCCTTCTAATACTTGGCCGCCCAATACGGTAAGACTGTGTTTCCCTGCTTCCAGCATCCAGGTAAGCAGATTGTCCACTTCCCATTTGCCGACATTGTTCTGACGCTTATATACTTCTGTCAGTGTGGTGGGCATCACGAAGTCTTCATTCAGGCCGAAGTACTCGTAGAAGTTTTCGTTGGTTTCACGATTGTTGTAGTAAGATGCCTTGAACTGATAGGTAAGTCCTTTCAGCAGAGATGTTCATGTCGAAGCGCTGGTTGCTCACTTCTTCGTTGTCGCGGTCAATGATGGCCACGGGATCTTCTTCATAGTAATAACCCACATTGTTATGGGCATAGACGTTGGGGCGCCATTGCAATGCCTTGCGGAGCACACTTTCGCCGCCCTCAGGCACAGGGTTACGATTATCGGCAGTAAACGACATGTTGGTGGTCATTGTCAGCCATTTTGTCAACTGTGCCTTCACGTTCATGCGGGTATTTAGGCGCTGGTAGTCGGATGTCTTCACGATACCTTTCTCGTTAAAGTAACTGGCACTGACCAGATATTGCAGTTTGTCATTGCCCCCTGACACACTGACGGCATGCTGCTGCTTGGTGCCTGTGCGGGTGATGGCATCCCAGTAGTTGCCGACACGGTTATGGCGTATGGTATCCAGATCATGGTATTTTTTCTCATCATAGATAGGGGTCCCATTTGCATCAGGTGACATATATAGTTGTCCTTTGTAGGAATAGTCGCTGCGCCCAGAGATATAGTCGCGCATCAGAGTGTAGTCTTCAAGTCCCATCACATCGATAGTCTTCCATGGATTGGAGAATCCGAAGTAACCATCATACGTAACACGGGTCTTGCCTTCCTTGCCGCTCTTGGTGGTGATGACTACCACGCCATTGGCAGCCCTTGAGCCGTAGATGGCACTTGACGCTGCGTCCTTGAAAATTTCCACGTTCTCAATATCGTTGGGGTTCAGGTAGTCGATATTGTCCACCACAAAGCCATCCACCACATAGAGAGGGTCGGCATCGTTCACCGTTCCTGTGCCACGCACCTTGATAGTGGTCTTGCCGCCAGGGGCTCCGGTATTCTGAATCACGTTCACACCCGCAGCCCTTCCTTGCAGGGCCTGGAGTGCACTGCTGACAGGCACGTTGTTCACATCCTTGCCGGCAATCGATGAGATGGAGCCTGTGATGTCGCTCTTCTTCTGGACACCATAACCAATGATTACCAACTCGTCGAGCAGTTGTGTGTCTGACACCATTGAAATGTCAATCTGTCGACGGCCAGCCACGCGCTCCGTGTGCTTCTTATAACCCATATAGGTGAACTCCAAGGTGGCTCCGGCATCAGCGATGATTATGTAGTGTCCATCGAAATCAGTAATGACCCCCGTGTTCTGACCTACAACCTTCACTGTGACACCGATGAGCGTCTCTCCATTCTGCTTGTCCGTGACGGTTCCCGTCACCTCAGTCGTTTGCGCCCAGGATGTGGCTGCCAGAATGAGAGAGAGCAGCAGGACGGCAAGCCTTGGAATATGATTGTTCCTGTTCATGAATAAAATGTTTATAGAATAGATGATGATTAGGAATCAGGGAGATTTCTCCCTGATTCCTAATAAGTTTAGCGTACAACGACTTTCTTGCCGTTGACGATATAGACACCTTTCTGAAGCTTTCCGCTTACGCGCATACCATTGAGGTTGTAGATGCCATTGTTACTTGCCTCTGCCTCTCTCACTTCAGTGATACTGTCGAAGTTGCCAAACTCAGGCTCAATGTAACCGAAGTCGCTCACGCCGTCCCAACCTTCTTTGGTGTAGTTGTCCACA
>CACXAG010000141.1 GCA_902765585.1 uncultured Prevotellaceae bacterium | reverse complement strand
TCCTGAGAAAGGAGATATTGTTTGTACTCTCTCACAAAGAGTTCTTTTAAGTCAACTTCCAGTAGATCTGCAATCTTTAATATACACGCAAGGTCTGGTTGGGAAGAGTTCGTACACCACTTGCTAACAGTCGAGGGGTTAACACCGAGCTGCTCTGCCAGCCATTTGCTGGTACGTTTTTTCTCTACGAGAACCAATTTAATTCTGTTTACATCTTCCATACGATAAAGTTTTTATGCTACAAAGATAATGAAAATTTTTCATTTTCTGCCGAATATCTTGGTTTTTCTTCTAAAATTATGTTTTTTTACGAGTTTAGGTCTGACGACACGTTATAAGGTGGGACAGCAGTTTTGTGAGATGTCATTGTATGAGAATACTGAAGAATTATTTGGTGGTTTCGAGGAAAATGATTACCTTTGCATCAGATATTTGACATATTGAAACAAAGCAGAACGACGCAGACAGGAAGTTTCTAAACCGTTACCTATTGAAGTTTTGCTTATCTGTAAGTGACTGATAATTAAAGGAGTAGTCATTAGACTCGCAGATACAAATGGATTTTCGTATATTTGCCCATTGATTTAATATGATACTTCTTAATATGAAATTTAAATTACTCTTATTAATTGCGCTGACGGTACAGGTGACAATGGCAAGTGCACAGGGATTGACCACGTCGAACCAAGGGTTTAGGAATCCTGTGCTGCCAGGATTTCATGCCGACCCGAGCGTGTGCCGTGCGGGCGATGACTTCTATCTCGTAAACAGCACCTTCCAGTACTTCCCTGGCGTTCCTGTTTTCCATAGCAAGGATCTGATTCACTGGGAACAGGTAGGCAACTGCCTGACTCGACCTTCCCAGCTCGACCTCACAGGTCTTTATAAACAGGACAATCCAGAATTGGGGTGGACGAATGCTGGCGTATATGCAACTACTATACGAGAGAATAAAGGGCGTTTTTATATGGTGACAACGGTATTCCCTTCTCGTCGCCACTTCTATGTATGGACAGATAATCCTGCTGGTGAATGGTCTGATCCTATAGTCATTGACTTTGCTATCGGCAGTTGCGACCCTACGCTCTATTTCGAGGGGGACAAGTGCTATTTCCTTTGGAAAGAAGGTGACATCAAGATCTGCGAGATAGATGTGGAAACAGGCAAGAAGATTGGAGAAATTCATCATCTGGGCACTGGTCTGGGTGGGCGTTATCCAGAAGGTCCACATATTTATAAAAAGGATGGCTATTACTACCTGATGCTTGCCGAGGGAGGAACCGAGCAGGGGCATCATGTCAACATCCTGCGTAGCCGTAACCTCTTTGGACCTTATGAACCTAATCGTGCCAATCCTATCCTCTCGCACTTCAATATGGAAATGCAGAACAGTGAGATTCAAGGACTGGGTCATGCCGACCTCGTTCAGGCGCCTGACTCTACGTGGTGGATGATCTGCCTGGGCTACCGAACAAGCGGTTACCTGCTTCATGTCATGGGACGTGAGACCATGCTCGCTCCAGTTCGGTGGGATGAGAATGCATGGCCTGTTGTGAATGGTAATGGCACTCTGACAACTGATATGCATTGTCCAACACTTCCTCAAGTGCCAATGCCTCTTGACCCCGTGCGCGAGGAGTTTAACTATGTCAAGCGTGATGTACCAGCAGATAGTTACAGTACCATTGGTTTGCCATGGGGATGGCATAGCATCGGTAATCCGGATTATTCTCGCTATTCGCTTACAGAGCGCAAGGGGTGGTTACGCTTGAAGCCTACTACAACGACGCTTGACAAGGCAACCTCTCCCACTTTTGTTGCACGTCGTCAGACAGAAAAGGTGTTTACAGCAACAACACTGCTTGATGCGTCACACATTGGAGAAGGCATGCAGGCGGGCATCACGGCTTATGCTGCTCCACTTAATCACTATGATGTCATCGTAGAAAAGCGAGATGGAAAACTTTATGCCAAATCGAATATCCGCATCGGAGAATTGGCTCACTGCGATAAAGAGGTGCCGCTAAATAGCATGAAAGTGTATCTGCGCATCACCTCAGATGCGGCCTATTACTACATGCAAGTTTCTGATGACGGCAAGAGCTTTCAGACACTGGGCAAGATGGATTTCCGCTATGTCAGTACAGAGGTAATTGGAGGATTCACAGGCGTCATGCTGGGTGTATTTGCCCAATGCACTTCTCCTGACAACATGTATGCCGATTTTGATTGGTTTGAGATGCATCGAAGGTAAAATACATCAAATGAATACCTACTTCTGATTAACCTGCTTATGGAGGACTTTGTAGGTGTGCAATGCTTAAAACCTCGTTTTTAGGTATTGCACACTTTTTTTATTTGCCGTACCTTTGCAGTCGAAATCGGCAACGAAATCACAGGTATAAAATTCAGGAAGTAAAAGTATTTGTTTAGTTTTTTGAGGTGGTTGGTCGGTGACGATCTGCCACTTTTTTAAAAAGAAAACGATTATGGGACTGATCAAGAAGCTATTCACTAATTGTGCCTGTCCACAAGGACGGATGGGCCGCGCCATGCTGAAGTTCATGAACCTCTGCCATGCGCCACTAACGAACTGGGGACTGAAACTCGTCGATATTCAGGACGGCTGGACGATGCTTGACATCGGATGCGGTGGCGGAGCTACGTTGCAACGACTGTTGAAACGGAGCAAGGATGCTAAAGTCTATGGTATTGATATCTCTGAGGAGAGTGTGGCGAAAGCCAAGAAGGTAAATGCCAAAGTGCTCGACAAACAAGTATTCGTAACTCAGGGTTCTGCCGAGAAGCTTCCCTATGAGGACGGGAAGTTCGACCTCGTAACGGCAGTCGAAACTGTGTATTTCTGGCCCAACCTTCCCGACTGCCTGCAAGAAGTGCGTCGTGTACTGAAGTCTGGCGGTAAGTTCGCCATCTTGGTAGAGGTGGTAGATAGCGATTCCAAGTGGACAAGCGTTGTGGAGGGCATGACAGCCTATTCGCCAGAGGAGCTGAAGAACATGCTTGATGATGCAGGTTTCATCCAAACAGAGATTCATCGGATGAAGCCATCGAATGCCACGATTATCGGTGTGAAGCCTTAACGCTACGCCTTATGGTTGTAGTACCTGATGAGCAGGGCTACGCCTGTAAAAGCCAGGACGAATTCAAGGGCTACGATTGTAATGTACTGCATAATGGTAATGGTTTTATAAGTTTGGCGAAATGGCGCAGATCCAGTTATTGAGATTGCACTTGGAAGAATCTGCATAGAGATAGTCGCCAACAATGTGCGCTCCATTCTCCTTGAGTTCGCGACAAAAGGCATCGGCATAGATGCCGTTGTCGTGCCTGTTGCCAAGAGCCACCATGACGGCGAGATTCTTGCCACTCAGACTGACACCACGGAACATCTGACAGGCGTACTGCCAGTGCGGCGACAGCAGGCCATCAGCCTGAAACTCGACGGCAAGGACGAGACTCTGGCAGTTCTCGATCTGCCTAACGTTCATACTCTGGACGCTGACGGTCTCAGCACCCAACTTGTCGGCTATCTCTTCAGCAATAGCCTGACAGCTGTCGTACACGACGACGATTGATTCATGTTTCATAATCCCACAAAAATTAAGTTTCGCCTCACGCCCTTACATCGAGGGTCGTTTGACATGTTACCGAAAAAGGCTGGTCTTCAGACTTTCCTCCACTCCCAAGCGCCTTCTCACCCAAACGGGCAATGGCGTGATTTAGCGAGAACAAAGCCGAATGAATTCGAGCTTTGTCGAGCGTGAACGCTATCAAGCGAAGCTTAATGGCGTTTATGCTTAGGAGCCATAACGGAGTTCACTGCTGCGGGACAGTCGGAGATTCACACTCCAGTTCCCAATTAAGCACAGCTAAGTGCACCTTTACGGGCGACTCTTTCCAGAATCACGCTACAAAGGTAGTGATTTTTTATGAAAGAAATACGCTTTATACAAAAAAGTTATCAATTTAAGTCAATTTACAATCAAAACCCCGACCTGCAGAAATGCAAGCCGGGGCTTTTGACCTTTGGTCGAGCCTGCTCACGCTCGGCAATCGATGCAAGCATCATTGCCCTCGCTTAATCGCAGCCTTGGAATATATAAAAATTGTAAGCCTATATTCCTCTCTCTGCCCAATCGCCTCTATCCAGGTTTCTATATCCGATAGCCTCGGCAATATGTACCGACTCTACCCTCTCGCTGCCTGCAAGGTCGGCAATGGTACGGGCAACCTTCAGGATGCGGCTATAGGCACGGGCGGAGAGTTTCAGGCGTTCCATGGCCATACGCAGCATGTCCATAGAGGCAGCATCGGGTTCAGCGAACTGGTGGAGCATCCGCTCTTTGAAGCGAACCTCTTGGATTTGTCGGGCCTTGATGACGCGCTCACGAATCTTCTCGCTGGGTTCCCCGGGTTTCATCTCGCTCAAGGCAGCAAACGGTACAGCCTGTATCTCACAATGGATATCGATACGGTCGAAGATTATATAACCCCGTATCGTTCGATAATTCGACGCAGCGAGAAGCATATTCATTGCCATTGCAGCGATTATACATATAGTTGATATCATCATTGCTTATTCCCTCTGCGCTTGGCTTTTTTCTCAATCCCCTTGATGCTCTCCAAATAGGCTTGTTCAACTGACGAGAGTGTCTTCACTTGGAACTTCCGATACTCTGCCAACGCCTTTTCCATCGCTTCTTCGTGGCTGATGGAGCCTCCGTCTGTCAAAAGTTCCTCCCCAATAGAAACAATGTTGTTGTCAAGTTGACGAATGTAATCTTCCATATACATGGGGCGATGTTTCAAAGCTTGGATTTCCGCAAAGTCGAAGTATCCTGACACCAACCTGTTGAGAATCTTCAATTCATCAGCAGAGAGGTAGTTCTTTGCTATCTTGATGTCATTGATACAAGGCAATTCCCCCTTAAAGGTTGTCAATCCCATAAAAGGCTTTTCCGCATCAACCCTTTCGTAGATAACCTCTGCGGCTGTATGTCTGTGTGCTGCATAATGTAATTTGTTCTGCACAATCTTGAAGAACAATCGCGATGTTTCTGAGCGAGGATCATAGTCAACAGCGGTGGCATAGAGGTCAAGCACCTGACGATATAATACTTTCTCAGAAGAACGAATATCACGAATGCGGTCAAGCAGTTCCTTCCAGTAACTACCTCCACCGAGATTCTTTAGTCGCTCATCATCTAATGCGAATCCCTTTACGATATACTCATGCAGTCGTTCCGTTGCCCATTGGCGAAAACGGGTGGCAATGATAGAACGAATGCGATAACCTACGGAAATAATCATGTCAAGATTATAAAAAGGTATCTCACGAGCTACCTCTCTGTTGCCCTCCTGACGAACTTGTCGGAATTTCCGACAAGTTGCTTCTTCATTCAGTTCTTCATCCTCATAAATATGCTTGATATGTTCCACCACATTGGTTCGTGAAGAACCAAAGAGGTCGGCCATCTGCTGTTGTGTCAGCCATACCGTTTGCTCTTCTAATCTTACGTCTATACGAACTCCTCCATCTTCCGATTGATATATGATTATATTCCCTTTCTCTTCCATACCTTTAATCACATGAAAATTAGTTAGCAGATATTATTGTTGTTATTTCCGTTTGCCAAATGCGACTTGGTAAAACTGTTCCCAAACCTCATAATCTCCATTCATTATAAGCATCGACATCTCCATCAAAAGCATCAAGAGGATCATCTATTGAAGGATTATACTCGTTATCTCCGAACTCTGTATCTTTTGCTATTTCCCTTTCCTCGTCATAATGACAAAAAACTAATGAAACAGGTAAGACACGGATGCTTAAACGTTGTAGAATTTCTTTTGGAACCCTAAAAGGGTTGACTTCTGAATCAAACATTTCCAAATATGAGTTTCGGAACGAAGAATAACTGTCAGGTATTTCTTTTAATTTGAAATCTCTATTCAATAATATATAGTAAGAAGAATCAAATTCATCATATGTCACATCTTCTTTGGATGAAGAATTTGATATGGTTTCTCCTATGTAATCTTTCAAATAAACTCGTAAGGTGTTTTCGTCTTCCATTAAAATGTCAGAAAACCCGGCTAATACACATTCCCCCTCTTTTGTAAACAAATATAGATTGCCATTACCTTCTGTGACATTATTCAGTTTTTTGCAAGTCCCAGAATAATGGCTTCTAAACTTTGCTAGATAATAACCATCCCATAAATCCGTTCGCTCTTCTATTTGCTCAAAAAGAGAAGGTATAATAGTCTTTCCTTCTTTATCAATCAGACCATAAAAAAGTAAGTTTTCGTAATCACAATCACCGTCCTCACTGCTTATATGATCCCATCCCCGGCCATACACAAAAGATCTATCTGAAGTTTCTCCTATAACAGAGAGAAGGCTAAATCGTCCTTCGCTTACCATTTCATATCTCATGCATTCAGCCATATAAATTCCAGTTATGCTATATCCTTTATTGAAATAAATTGGGTCAAACACCCTTTTAAACGTCTCGATATCGTTGCATTTGATTACACCCTCAATATCCATTTCGAAAGAAGAACCGTTAACTGAAACTTCGAATAAATCTTTTTTTATTTCCGTAATTGAATCAAAAATGAAAGGGATAACAATTTCATATTCATTATAAAACCATAAGTCTGACCTTCCATGATAAAAGGGCGAAATCGGGTCTGCTGAGACAAAGCCATATTTCCCTTTATACTTGGCTAAAATACGATCTATTCTAAAGAACAGAAAAGTATCATATTTAAACGGAATAATTACTATAGCTCCATTTACAAAAGGAGAGTTGGTTATACCAAAATTTACACCATCATTGGAAACTTTGTAAAGAGAGTATTCTTTGTCAATCAACTCGTGATATTTATATGTTTGAAAGATATTTAATGCCATATCTATTTCTTTTTTAGTATTTGACAGAAAATTATGTATATGAAATAATCAAATTCCTCTCTCTGCCCAGTCACCTCTGTCAAGGTTGAGGTTGCGATAGCCGATGGCTTCGGCAATATGAACGGCCTGCACTATTTCGCTGCCAGCGAGGTCGGCAATGGTTCGTGCCACCTTGAGGATGCGGCTGTAGGCACGGGCTGAGAGCTTCAGACGCTCCATCGCCATGCGGAGCATGTCGAGACTTTCGGCATCGGGCTCGGCAAACTCGTGGAGCATGCGTTCCGTCATCATGGCGTTGCAATGGATGCCCTTGAAGGGCTTGAATCGTTCTTCCTGAATCTTACGGGCAGCAATGACACGCTCTCGAATGGCAGCAGACGGTTCTCCTGGCTGCATCTCTGATAGCTGTTTGAACGGTACAGCCTGAATTTCACAATGGATGTCGATACGGTCCAGCAGGGGACCACTGATTTTGTTCATGTAACGCTGTATCTGCCCTGGCGTGCAGACGCAGTGGTGCGTGGGGTCGCCATAGTAGCCACAGGGACAGGGGTTCATCGAGGCCACAAGCATAAACGAACAGGGGTATTCCACGCTGTACTTGGCACGGCTGATGCTGATTTTGCGGTCTTCCAAGGGCTGACGCAGCACCTCAAGGACGGAGCGCGACAGCTCAGGCATCTCGTCGAGAAAGAGTACGCCATTGTGTGCCAACGAAATCTCGCCAGGCTGGGGATTGTTTCCTCCACCCACAAGGGCCACCTGCGAGATGGTGTGATGGGGCGAGCGGAAGGGACGCTGGCTGATGAGACTGGTGTCACGGCTCAGTTTGCCAGCGACACTGTGTATCTGGGTGGTCTCCAAACTCTCTGCTAATGACAGCGGCGGCAGGATGCTGGGTAGTCGCTTGGCGAGCATGCTCTTGCCCGAGCCCGGCGGACCAATCATAATCAGGTTATGACCGCCAGCAGCTGCCACCTCCAGGGCGCGCTTGACGCTCTCCTGTCCCTTGACGTCGGAGAAGTCGCAGTCGAAATGCAGCTGTTGCTCGTAGAACTCGCGACGTGTATCGATGATGGTGGGCTGGTAGCTGTCGTCGCCATTCAGGAATCGGATGACATCCATGAGCGACTCCATGCCATAGACCTCCAACTGGTTGACGACGGCAGCCTCGCGGATGTTCTGCTGGGGTACGATGAGTCCCTTGAACTTCTCCTTACGGGCGCGGATGGCGATGGGCAGTGCCCCGCGAACGGGCTGTAGCTGTCCGTCCAGTCCCAGTTCTCCGACCAACATATACTGACTGAGCCGTTCACCCTCCACCTTGCCATTGGCCGACAGGATGCCGACAGCCAGCGGCAGGTCGTAGCCCGAGCCTTCCTTCTTGATGTCGGCAGGCGCCAGGTTGACGGTGATGTCCATCGTGGGCATCTTGAAACCATTATTGATAAGGGCGGCCTTGATGCGGTCGTAGCTCTCCTTGACGGCGGTGTCAGCCAGTCCCGTCAAGTGGAACTGCACACCGCGCGACATGCTCACCTCCACAGTGACCGTGTTCACATCCAGTCCGTTGACAGCTGCCGTATATGTCTTTACCAGCATAACATTATTCTATTTTAGTGCTACAAAATTACGAAATAACCAATGAAAAACAAAGAAAAACAGGCAAACATTTCACGAATCGGTGGATTTTCGTTAATTTTGCACCATCAACGACAACAAATCACCCATTTAGCAGAAACAGGTATTTATATGGAATATATGTCACAGGAGGGCTACGACAAGCTGGTAGCCGAACTCCGCCAATTGGAGAACGTAGAACTGCCCCAGGTGCGCGAGGCCATTGCCGAAGCCCGCGACAAGGGCGACCTCAGCGAGAACTTCGAGTATCATGCTGCCAAGCGCGAACAGGGCCGTCTGCTCAGTCAGATCCGCTTCCGCCAGCGCGTGCTGGAGAATGCCCGCGTCATAGACCGCTCCGTGCTGGGCAGCGACAGCGTCGGACTGCTCAGCAAGGTCGAGATGACCAATATGAACAACCAGGCGCGCATGAGCTACACCATCGTCAGTCCTCACGAGGCTAACCTTCGCGAGGGCAAAATCTCTATCAAGTCGCCCATCGCCCAGGCCCTGCTCAACAAGAAGGCTGGCGACGTCGTGGAGGTGCGCGTCCCTGCCGGCATGATGAAGCTGCGCATCGAAAGCATCACCCTGTCGTGAACAAATTCATCCGTTTCCTGAAGGACTGGACACTGCCCATCGCCATCGCCGTGGGCACTGTGGTATACCTCGTCTTCTATTGGGTGCCACAGCTCGACAGTGCTGGCGACACGTTAGGAGCCGTCGTCGATACCGTCTTTCCCTGGATGGTGTTCTCGACGCTCTTCTCCAACTTCTGCCGCATCGACTTCCACCAGATGCGCCCGCACCGCTGGCAGTTTGGCGTCATTGCTACCCAGTTGGTGCTCATAGCCCTGAACGTCTGGGTTATCCTGTGTGTCGAGGGCGACCTGTGGCAGAAGATGCTGTTCGAGAGTCTGCTGACGTGCATCATCGGTCCGGCAGCCACGGCAGCGCCCGTGGTGACGGGTAAGATAGGCGGCAACATCAACACGATGACGGCCTTCGTAGTGCTCTCGTCGTTTGTCTCGGCACTCACCATCCCTGCCGTGTTCCCGCTGTTGGAGCGCGGAGCGGGCCTCAACTTCTGGAGCGCCTTCCTCATCATCCTGCACAAGCTGTCCATCGTCCTCATCCTGCCCCTGCTGTTAGGGTGGTTCGTGCAGCATTTCGCCAAGCGTCTCTGTGCCTGGATAGTGTCCATCCCCGACTTGCCGTTCTACCTCTGGGCAGCCCAGCTCAGCGTGACGTCGGGTGTCACCGTGCGCAACATCGTCCGCAGCGAGGCGGGTGTCTCGCTGCTCATCATGATAGCCCTGCTGAGTCTGGTGCTCTGCTTCGTGCTGTTTGCCATCGGACGTGGCGTGGGCCACTATCTGGGCGACCGCATCAACAGCGGACAGGCATCGTTCCAGAAGAACACCGCCCTCAGCATCTGGGTCGCCTACACCTACCTGACGCCGATGGCCTCGGTGGGTGCTGGCTGCTACGTGCTCTGGCAGAACATCATCAACACGCTGGAACTCTGGCAATATAGGAAGGGGAAAAAGTAAAAAGGTAAAAGGGTAAAAAAACAGGTGCGCCATTTCTGACGCACCCATTTTTATATTATCATTTTCGTTAACTAATCGTCGTTTAGTCAGCGACCAGCGTGAAGCGCTTGAAGGCGGTAATCTTCAGCTCCTTGTCCTGCTTGGCGAGCCACTGTGCAACAGTAGCCTTGTCGCCGTCGCCGAACTGGAACTCCTGGTCAACCAGGCAGCTCTCCTTCAGGAACTTGTTCACACGACCCTTGGCGATGTTCTCAATCATCGGCATCTTCAGCTGAGCCTCGCCCTCGACCTTGCCCTCGGCAATGAGCTTGCGAGCCTCGTCAGCCTGCTCCTTGGTGAGCCAGCCCTTGGCGGTGTTGCTCTCGATATGGTCCTCAGAGTCAACGAGGTTGGGGTTGATGCCAGCCTTCTTGAGCTTCACCTCCACGAACTTCTCGACCTGCTCCAACTTGGTCTTCTCGACGGCAGTCTTGTACTCCTCGTCCAGAATCTTCTGCTCTACGCTCTGGGCGTCCAGGGCGACGGGCTTCATGGCTGCCACCTGCATGGCCACGAGGTGACCCTGCTCAGCAGCGGGCTTGTTGGTCTGAACCATGGTGCACAGGGTGTGCTTGCCCATGTGGTCGTACACCTCCACGTTGTCACCCTCGAGAGTCAGGTAGCCGTCCAGCTCCATCTTCTCACCGGTGATACCCGAGCGCTGTGTGACAGCCTCCTGGGCGGTCTGACCGTTGATGTCGAGAGCCTTGACAGCCTCGATGTCCTGAGCCTTGGCTGCGATGGCAGCGTCGAGGATGCTCTGGGTCAGAGCAATGAAGTCGGCACCGTTAGCCACGAAGTCGGTCTCGCACTTCAGGGCGATCATAGCGGCGAAGCCGTCCACCTTCTTGACGAGTACACAACCATTGGAAGTCTCACGGTCGCTACGCTTGGCAGCGATGGCCAGTCCGCGCTCGCGGAGCAGCTCCTTAGCCTTGTCGAAGTCGCCCTCGGCCTCGGTGAGTGCCTTCTTGACGTCAGCCAGTCCGGCACCGGTCATAGCGCGAAGCTTCTTGATATCATCAATTGAAATTGCCATAATAACTTTAATTCTTCAATTTTTAAATTCTTCAATATTACTCTGCGGTCTCATCAGCAGCGGGAGCCTCAGCAGCTTCCTCGGCAGTCTCCTCGGCAGCCTTGCGGGGCTTGCGGGCCTGACGGCGGGGTTTAGTCTCCACCTCTTCAGCCTCAGCCTGCTCGTCGGCAGCCTTCTCGTCAGCCTTCTCCACCTTGCGCTCGTCGATACCCTCCTGGATAGCCTGGCAGCAAGCGTTGAGGATAGTCTCTACGCTGTCCTTGGCGTCGTCGTTGGCGGGGATGACGAAGTCGATGTTCTTGGGGTCGCTGTTGGTATCTACGACACCGAATACGGGGATACCCAGACGGTTAGCCTCGCGTACGGCAATCTGCTCCTTCAGCACGTCCACAACGAACAGGGCGCTGGGCAGACGGGTCAGGTCGGCAATAGAACCGAGGTTCTTCTCCAGCTTGGCGCGCTGGCGGGTCACCTGCAGCAGCTCACGCTTCGACAGGTTAGCAAAGGTACCGTCCTGCATCAGCTTGTCGATGTTGGCCATTTTCTTGACGGCTTTGCGGATGGTGGGGAAGTTGGTCAGCATACCACCGGGCCAGCGCTCGATGACGTAGGGCATGCCTACGCTGGCAGCCTTCTCTGCAATGATCTCCTTGGTCTGTTTTTTAGTAGCGACGAACAGGATTCTCTTGCCGCTCTTGGCAATCTGTTTCAGTGCGTCAGCAGCCTCGTCAATCTTGACGACGGTCTTGTGGAGGTCAATGATATGGATACCGTTACGCTCGGTGTAGATATACTGCGCCATAGCGGGGTTCCACTTACGCTTCAGGTGGCCGAAGTGGCAGCCAGCCTGCAGCAGTTGGTCAAAATTTGTTCTTGCCATTGTTGTCTTTTTTCTTTTAATTGTTGTTTACTTTCTTTTTTAATTCTTTGTCCAGAACCAACCGGTGGGTAATCTCTCGAGTCCCATCGGTTTAGATGCTAAACATGTTCAGTTGCTATCAGCAATTGTCCAACAGTAAATGGTCCAATTGTCCAACAGCTTAACGCTTACTGAACTGGAAGCGACGACGAGCCTTGGGCTGACCGGGCTTCTTACGCTCAACCTCACGAGCATCGCGGGTCAGGAAACCGTGGTCCTTCAGGTTCTTCTTGTCCTCGGCGTTCACCTTCACCAGTGCGCGGGCAATGGCGAGGCGCAGAGCCTGGCTCTGACCGGTGAAACCACCGCCGTCCAGGTTAGCCTTGATGTCATATTTCTCAGCGACCTCCAGCAGGTTCAGCGGCTGCTTCACCACGTACTGCAGGATAGCAGAGGGGAAATAAACTTCCAGATCCTTCTTGTTGATCGTAATCTTGCCAGTACCCTCTGACAGATAAACGCGAGCTACCGAGCTCTTGCGACGACCTATTGCATTGATGTATTCCATCTTAATGTTTAATGTTTAATGTTTAATGTTACTTGTACAAGTTGATGTCGATAGCCTTGGGCTTCTGTGCCTCGTGCGGATGCTCGGTACCCTCGTAAACGTAGAGGTTGTTCAGCAGTGCGCGTCCCAGGGGGCCTTTGGGCAGCATACCCTTGACGGCGTGCTTCAGGATGCGCTCTGTGCCGAAGGGCTTCTTGCGCAGCTGTGCAGGCGTGTTAAAGCGCTGACCACCGGGATAGCCCGTGTAGCGAGTGTAGACCTTGTCAGTCTCTTTCTTACCAGTGAATACCACATTCTGAGCGTTGATGATGATCACGTTGTCGCCGCAGTCCTGGTTGGGCGTGAATGTGGGCTTGTACTTACCGCGGATAATCTTAGCCACCTTCGAGGCCAGTCGTCCCACCACCTGGTCGGTAGCGTCGATGACGACCCATTCCTTCTGTTCGCGGGCAGCTTCCTTCGATACGGAAACGGTCTTGTAACTTAAAGTGTTCATTTCTTTTAAAATTTACTACTAAAAAACAGTTTTACTTTTTTATTTAAATATCATTTACGCACATAGCTTTACCCCCGAGGTCTAACTCCCGGTTGTTAGTCTAACGTGCGCTCCCTTCCAGACCATCTGGCCCTCCGGGCATTTCGGGCTGTCGATTCACGAACCGCTGCGTCCGGCCAAAGGCGCCGCTATTCACACTCCAGTCCACGGGGATTCTAAGCCTCTCCCCAAATCGGACTGCAAAGGTACGGCTTTTCCAGCTAATAACACGCGCAAGGAATTGCCAGAACG
>CACXAG010000140.1 GCA_902765585.1 uncultured Prevotellaceae bacterium | reverse complement strand
CCGCGAGAACGCCCTCAACCCCGAGCACAACGTGACCCGCGGTACCGCCCAGAACAGCGACGTCTATTTCCAGACCCGCGAGCTGCAGAACAAGTACTATGACGCTCTGCCCGACATCGTGGCCGAGTATATGGCTGAGATCAGCAAGCTGACCGGCCGCAACTACGCCCCCTTCACCTACTACGGTGCCAAGGATGCCGAGAACATCATCGTGGCTATGGGTTCGGTGACCGAGACCATCAAGACCGTCGTGGACTACCTCAACGCCCAGGGCAAGAAGACCGGCTGCGTGACCGTCCACCTCTATCGTCCCTTCAGCGTGAAGTACCTCGGCCAGGTTATCCCCGAGACCGTGAAGCGCATCACCGTCCTCGACCGCACCAAGGAGCCCGGCGCCAACGGCGACCCGCTGTACCTCGACGTGGTGGAAGCCTTCGCCAGCTGCAAGGACATCCCCGCCAACTGCAAGCCCGCTATCATCGGCGGCCGCTACGGTCTCTCCAGCAAGGACACCACCCCCGCTCAGATTATCTCCGTGTTCAACAATATGGAAGGCGAGATGAAGAACCAGTTCACCATCGGCATCGTCGACGACGTGACCTTCCGCTCGCTGCCCATCCTGCCCGAAATCTCCATCCTGCCCAAGGGCACCTTCGAGGCCCGCTTCTACGGCTTGGGTGCTGACGGTACCGTGGGTGCCAACAAGAACAGCATCAAGATTATCGGCGACAACACCAACAAGTACAGCCAGGCCTACTTCGACTACGACTCGAAGAAATCGGGCGGCTACACCTGCTCGCACCTGCGCTTCGGCGACAACCCCCTGCCCGCTCCCTACCTGGTCGGCACGCCCGACTTCGTGGCCGTCCACGTGCCCAGCTACCTGCGCAAGTATGACTGCCTGCGCGGCCTGAAGGACAACGGCACCTTCCTCTACAACAGCCCCTGGACCGTCGAGGAGACCAAGGCCCAGCTGCCCGACTTCGTGAAGAAGTACCTGGCGCTGCACCACATCACGATGTACATCATCGACGCCACCAAGATTGCCGCCGAAATCGGCCTCGGCAACCGCACCAACACCATCCTCCAGAGCGCCTTCTTCAAGATCGAACTACGCCGCCGTCGACCGCGGTGGTGAGATCACCAAGATCGACATCCCCGCCGAGTGGGCCAACCTGCCTTGCAGCACCGACTTCGCCGTCGAGAAGCACGAGGGCGACCCCGAGTTCATCGCCAAGGTGATGCGCCCGATGGTGGCTCAGACCGGCAACGACCTGCCCGTCAGCGCATTCGTCGGCTACGAGGACGGCACCTTCCCCGCCGGCACCACCGCCTACGAGAAGCGCGGCGTTGCCACCGTCGTCCCCGAGTGGAACCCCGCCAACTGCATCCAGTGCAACCAGTGCTCGCTGGTCTGCCCCCACGCCGCCATCCGTCCCTGCGTGATGACCGACGAGGAGATGAAGAAGGCTCCCGAGTCGATGAAGGCCATCGACGTGAAGATGCCCAAGGAACTGGCCGGTATGCACTTCCGTATGCAGGTCAGCGCTATGGACTGCACCGGCTGCGGCAACTGCGCCGACGTCTGCCCCGCCAAGGAGAAAGCCCTCGTGATGAAACCCTTCGAGAGCCAGCTCCACGAGGCCGCCAACAAGAACAGCCAGTTCGCACAGCCTCTGTTCGAGTTCAGCGGCGCCTGCGCCGGCTGCGGCGAGACCCCGTACCTCAAGTGCATCACCCAGCTCTTCGGTGAGCAGATGATGGTGGCCAACGCCACGGGCTGCTCCTCCATCTACGGCGGCTCGGCTCCTGCCACACCTTACTGCCGCAACTACCGCAGCGGCTTCGGTCCCGCTTGGGCCAACTCGCTCTTTGAGGACAACGCTGAGTTCGGCCTCGGTATGGCCACCGCCACCCGCCAGATGCGCGACCGCGTGGAGCGCATCATGAAGGAAGGCCTCGCCTGCGACTGCTGCAGCGCCGAAATCAAGGCCCTCTTCACCGAGTGGATCGAGAACCGCGAATGCACCCTCAAGACCAAGGAAATCGCCGACAAGCTCATCCCGCTGATGGAGAAGTGCGGCTGCGACATCTGCAAGCAGCTCCTCGAACTCCGTCACAGCCTCGTCAAGAAGAGCCAGTGGATCTTCGGCGGTGACGGTTGGGGCTATGATATCGGATTCGGCGGCCTCGACCACGTCCTGGCCAGCGGCGAGGATGTCAACGTCGTCGTCGTCGACACCGAGGTGTACTCCAACACCGGCGGACAGAGCTCGAAGGCCACCCCGGCCGGCGCTGTCGCCAAGTTCGCCACCAGCGGCAAGAAGATCCGCAAGAAAGACCTCGGTATGATTGCCAAGAGCTACGGCTACGTCTATGTGGCGCAGGTGGCTATGGGCGCCAGCCAGGCCCAGTACTTCAACGTCATCAAGGAGGCCGAGGCCTACCACGGCCCGTCGCTCATCATCTGCTACGCCCCCTGCATCAACCACGGCATCAAGATCGGTATGGGCCGCACGCAGAACGAGGAGAAGAAAGCCGTCGAGTGCGGCTACTGGCACCTCTGGCACTGATGAAGACCTTCCCCCAGGAGGCCGAAGAACTCTTCGTCGCCACCCAGAAGAACGCCCAGTGGCGCTACGAGGGCTACAAAGCCCTGGCCGAGATGAAATAAAACAACGTAATGCTCGTAAAGCAAGCGGCGGGTCGGGATGACTGACCCGCCGTTTTGTTTTCTTTTCGGCGGCTGAAGCCGCCGGCACAGAACGCATGTGGACATTGTTTTCGGGAAAACATTATCGTTTGAGGCGGTGGAGAAGGAGTTTGATTGTGGGAATCAGGAGGAGGCCGAGGAGGAAGGTGAGGAGGTGATGTTTGAATGGGTGGTAGGTTTCGGAGGGGGCGATGGAACGGAGGGGGTTGGCGGGGAGCAGTGGGGCGGTGGTAATAGTGGATTCTTTGCCGGTGGTCTCGGAGGTGGAGAGGCGGTTTTCGGTGGTGGCGGCGGAGCGGTCGCGGTCGGTGACGGACTGGCGGTCGCGGAGGGTGGTGAGGCGCGTGGTGTCGCCGTCGGCATTGGTCTGGACGGTGATGACGGTGGTCTCGCGCAGGGTGTCGCGGACAATGAGGGTGACGGTCTGGCGGAGGGTGTCAGCCGAGGTGCCGGTCTGTGTGCTCTGCATGACGGATCTGCTGCTTCTGCAACTCGTCAAGGACAGGGCAGCCACCGCTATGAGGGCAGTCGTTAATCTTTTGTATGGCATTGCGCAAATGTTTTATTTCGTCTTTCAGTTCCCTGACTTCATGTCGCAGGGGATCAGCTATATTTTCCCTGAACTCGTCGACATACATCTTGGAGAGATTCATGTCTTTCTGCCGGTTGTCGGCACGAAGGCTCTCGACCTCCTGCCGGTGGCGGCGTCGGTCGAAGAGCCAGCCGCCACCGGCGACGAGAGTGAGCAGGGAGGGAATGAGGTTCCAAAGGTTGTTCATGATGGGGTGTGTTTACAGGTTGTTATCTTTGAGCCACTGACGGACATCGAAGCATGGGCAGGCTTTGTTGGCGTACTCGTTGTGGCCGTGGTTTTCGGTGACGGCATACTCTTCCATCAGGTCACGGACAAGTTGGAGCAGGACAATCCGCTGGGCTTCGGTGCGGGTGTCGGCAGGACGGCCGTCGTCGTCGAGGCCGCCGACATAGGCGATGCCGATGCTGCGGGCGTTGTGTCCGGGGCAGTGGGCGCCCGCCTGCTCGACGGGGCGGCCGGAGTGGACGCTGCCGTCGGGGTAGATGACATAATGATAGCCGATGTCGTGCCAGCCGAGGCTGCGATGGTATCTTCTTATGCTCTCCACGGTACATTCGGCATCGGGGCGTGTGGCGGTGCAATGGATGATGATTTCGGTGATTTTTCGCATGGGGTTTCCTTTTTGTTTTTGCAAGGCACGAATGCCTTGGCACGGGACGGATAATTTTTCTTTCGGCGATACAATCGCCTTGCAATGGACACAGGGGCGAGGCTTCTTTGCAAGACCTGAAGGCCTTGCCACGGGACGCATTCTTTCGGGGGAGGACGGGTTGGGGGCATGGCTTGGAAGGGGTTAGGCGGTGAGGTAGAGGACGTTGACGGTGTCGCCCTTGGCATAACGCTCAGGGTCTTTAAAGGTGAGCTTGTTGTCGGCAAGGGTGTAGTCGGCGGGCGGCTGCATCAGGCCGTTGACGAACACGGCGACGGCACTCTCGGCAAAGGGCGGTTTGGTGAGGGTGATCTCGGCGGTGTAGTCCATGCTGTCGAGGGTGAGGACGGGAGGATTGGGAAAGGCGATGGTTTTCTCGGTGGCCACGACCTTGCCATTGGAAAGGGCGAGGCTGACGACAGCCTTGGTGGTGGTGCCGCTGCCAGCGGTGTTGGTGGTGTTGACACCCGTAACTGGGAGGGCGGTCTTGGCTACCTTGACAGCGGTGCCTTCCTTGGTGACGGCAGAGACATACTTGCCACTCTCAGCATTGCCGCCGGTGACGGACTGGAGGGCTCCGTCCATGGCGCCGCTGACGGCATTGTCTATCTTTGCGCTTGTTGAGGCAGCGGTGGCAAGTTGTTCGGTCAATGCAGACCAATCGTCAGATATTGCGGGCGATACTACGCCGTCGATTTGTTTAATTTTTAACTTTTGCATGATTCTTAGTTTTTCTTTTTATTTTTTTGCAAAACCTTAAGGCTTTGCCACTGGACGTATTTTCTTTTTGCGTCCTAATTGATGACAGGGATGGCTTTGAGGATTATCTCATCGCTGCTTTCTATTCCAGGTAGTTCGAAGCCGTCGGCGGTATCGTCGCCCGCCAGTTCCTTGTAGTCCCTGACTGGTAAGTATCGTAGTCCGTTGACAAAGACCTCGGAGGTGCCAGGTACGAAAGGCTGGCGGGCGATGAAGATGCCGTTAATGAAGTCGATGCTGGCGGCAGGTATCTGTTGCGGCAACAAGTCGGACATGCGGACTTGTGCGGCGTTGCCGTCGGAGTCGTAGCCCATAGTACGAAGCTTTGGAATGTCGCGACAGTCGGCGACTGGCAGGGTGGTAATCTCTAAGTCTTCCACGGGACAAGTTAATTTTGAATTTTGAACATTGAATTTTGAAATTCTTTTTGCGGCGGCTGAAGCCGCCTACACGGAACACATCTTTATCGGATGCCGGTGAGTGTCAGCCGATGGCCACGGAGGACGATTGAGCGGCCTCCGTGGAGCAGACGGCTAATTACGGACAGTCAGGGCGTAACTTCGAGTGCGGCGACCTCGGGCTTGAGGTAGACGGCAGCGGAGTTGATGCCGCCATAGCTGTTGACCGAAGCCGTGAAGGCAGTGCGTCCCTGATAGGAGGCGAGGGCGGCGTTCTCAACAAAGAAGAGCTGTGTGCTGACGCGGAGCGTGCCGTCGCCTTCCTCGCGGCTGTGCACCCATGCCGCCGCCCCGTTGGTGATGGCTACGGAGGTGGCGAGACAGTTGTCGGCCACGGAGAATCCGATTTTGTCCACCACGTCCCAAAGCTTGGCATCGGCGGCGGTGTCGAGGACGACCTTGTAGCCCTTGATGGTGGCGCGAGGGGTACGGGTTACGCTGTCGATGGTTTGCCTGCCGTGGAAGAAAGTGAGCTGATCGCCCTCCAGGAAAGAGTCATTATTGTCAATGACCGCCTGTGAGAACTGTCCGACGGTGGTGTTGGCATCGATGGCGAGGGTGCCGAGGGCTACGCTGCTGACGAGGATGTTGGAGGCGTTTTTGGCCATTCCAATGCTGGGGAGGCTGCCGCGAGTAATCTGGTATGGTGCGAGGATGGCACCGCCGTTAAGCCGTATGGTCTTGGTGATGTAGACCTTGACCACATCAATGTTGGCCTGGATGAAGGCGTTGTAGACAGACATCTGCGGAGGCAGGTTCTCATAGCCCTTGCGGAGCATGGCATCGAATTGCTTGTAGATGGCACCAAGATTGGCCCACTGTGCGCGGCGGTCCATCTGCCTTGCGCTACGGCGTGGAATGACGGGCTTGACAGGCAGTTCGCTGACAACCGTGCCAGTCCTGGTCTGACGGTAGAGCAGTTGCCCCACCTTACCGCTGATTTTGGTATTTACACCGAAGATTTTAGCCATAAAGGTTTCCTTTCTTTAATTTTTGTTGTACTTTCTTTTCAGTCCTCTTGGCGATGCCCGATATGTGCACCTGTCAGGCTTGGCTTTGAAAGACGGGGCAAAAATAAAGCGGCGGGAAACAATGGGGTATGGATTTGTCCTCTTTCTGTACTGATTCTATATGGATAAATACCTGTTTCTGTACTGTTACATGTGGTGTGGACAAAGGGTAAAATAAGGCTTGCAAGGCAGGTTTTTGGAAAAAATTGGGTAGATGAGATTGATATATTGAAAAATACAAAATATTAATATTCAATTTATTTATCTAAAATATCAAAAAATATTTTGCAGGAATGAGAAAAAGTTGTACTTTTGCATAAACATACTTACCTCGTTTCCCATAAGAACAGCGCGCTCAAGGTAAGTTTTTTTATATAGTCTTTTCCACTGGGGTGACACAACGGAGTTTATTGACGGGTGCAGATTGACGGTGTGTTGGTAAGATTGTCAGCGGTTTTCTTTCGAGGACGAATACGGCAATCTGTGTGGTGGTTCGCTACTTACGGAAGTCAAGCGGATTTGTTCTTGTAGTTTACTTTTGAAGAGGCGGATTACCGACGACAAAAATGAAAAGATATAAAACACAACCCTCCCCGAGACGTAACTAATGGCGTTTCGGGGAGGGATTTTTTGACGTGGGGTGCTTACGGCTTGCAGAGGTGGCGGCAGATAATCATTTATTCTCCACTATTGTTTGCTCTGCTCCAATCTGCATATCCCAACTAGAGTGGGTTGATGCCGGAGCGTGTTTTTACGACAGACCTAAAAGTTGAGATGCGATGCAGCACCTTCTCGTTTTCCAAAAACATTAAATATGATTTGATTTGGAACTAATCATTGAAACATATAAATTACATTATTGTATTTATATCAATTAGTTATATGCGATACCATTGCTATAAAAACATTGCAAAGTTAATGAATGAAGAATCTTTTGAATGGAAGGATTTCTGGGATGGCTTCATCGCTATTACAAATTCGTGTACTTACAAAGCAGCCATCCCCTCCAGAATAGGAGGGGATGGCTGCGAGAACTCTTATGGTGACTATCAAGCCTTTATTAATTTAAGGTAATAGATGCCGTCAGTGGATTTGATTTTAAGGATATAGTAACCTTTAGAGATGGTATGTATGTCCATTGTGTTCTTACCCGATACAGAAAGCAACACTTTGCCATTCATATCTATCAGCGTGAGCGTCTCTATGCTGTTGGCTTCTATTCCCACCACGCGTACTTCGTTACCAGCGGGATTGGGCACTAAATACGGCTCGGACTGTCCAACGTCAGACATCCTACCGAAATCCTGCCTACTGGTCTTTGCTCCGTTCACAATCTGATCCAAAAGGTCTTTAACCTTCACGCAGACTACGGCAAGACACAGTTTGTCGTCGTCGCATATCAAAACATGGATGCAAACCACCGAGTCGCCCGATTCCTGCATCTGTTGGAGCCTTCCATAATCGAGGACGAGCAGCCCCGTGACGGTGGGCAGCGAAGTCGCGTCGTAGTCTACCACCTGGCTGGGCTCTGAGTACACACCCAGGACAGAATTGGTTCCCGTAGGCAATGTCAGTTTGAATTTAAATGCTGCCGAGGCATTGGGACTGCTGATTGTGGGGTTGTATAGTATTTCGTCGAGTTTAATTTCGCAGTCTGTCCCAACACATGCCGAGAAATCGATGGGCATGGAGATTTCCCTTTCGCAGTCCAATGAAGTGCTGATGAGGCTGAAGGCGATGTGGGAAATCTGAAGGTTGGTAAGCCTGAAACCGATTTGGACAAAGGCTGTAGCACCGGCACCGATAGTTAACGGCAGTGGGCTACTAATGACAGTAACTCCAGACATAGTACTTATCTGGTCGAAGATGACAGGAGCCGAGGATTGGTTCGTTACCTCCATAGTCAGAGTGTAATAGAGCTGGCAGTCTTTTATATAACATTCATCCTTGCCCAGCGGCATTACCTGTATGCTGTCGCAACCGCACATATCATCCTCCTCAATGGTAAGCGTGGGGGATTCTATCTCGCAATTATCGCCAAATCTAACATTCATGCTGTAATTGCCGTATTGTGGCAATGGTAGGTAAATATTATGATTGTTAGTCCCGTTGGCAATCCATCCTCCTTCAAGCGACCATACCCACTTCAGCCCATCCGGACTTAACATATAGACAGGGAGTGTGTCTGGAAGACATCTTGTATAGCATCCCGTGAGCAATGCATCGAAATTGGGTGCATGGGTGATATAAATCCTGCTGGTGTCGCTCCTGCAGCCGCTGTTCTGGTCTACAATGAAAGCGGTAGCATATCCCGCAGAGTAATAGTTGGCCTGATTGCCCAATGAGCCGTTGCTCCAGCTGGCGTATCTGTCGGATACGAGGTTGACCGGTGGCTTACAGATACAACTATTTTCGCCAAAGCTCAATACGGGTGGGGCTGGAGTTTTATACACATGGAAAGTCATGGTTGCCGTTTCCTCGCAATTTTGGTTGTGGATGGTTAAAGAAATCGTATAGTCGCCATCTGTTGACGGAACGAAATATGGGTCTGTTGAATGGGGATTGGTTAACGATACTGTTGTCCCTGCTTTTGTCAGAGTCCAGTCGTATGAAATATAGCTATTGTGTGTAAAACATGAAAAATGTATTTCTTCGCCAGTACAATGTTTCTCAATGTCTTTGATGAGAACTAGCGGCTTGTCGAAGAATCCCACGTTCACCTCTCCTTCTCCGATACACCCGTTCACGTCAACAACTCTGACGCTGTAGTCACCAGTATAATGCGTGTTATATTCATAAGCGTTGCCTGTCAGGTTTGAGGGTGTGGGAGTGGGT
>CACXAG010000139.1 GCA_902765585.1 uncultured Prevotellaceae bacterium | reverse complement strand
TGCATGAACAAGACGATGCTATCGTGAGCCAGATATTCGAGAAGGCCAAGACGACGCTGATGGAAAGCGAGGCGTGGCACGACTATTGGGGAGACCACAAGCGCCACTTGGAACAGCTGGGGCCGTTGGACGAACAATGGAAACAGGATGAAGCAGAGACGGAGCGCTGGCTATTGAATATGCACGGCTACCTGTATAACGACTGGAACGAGGGGCCTGAGGCCTTCGGAAAAGCCTTGAAGCGCGAACGGCTTAACGAGCAGCAGATGCTGCAGTTGCTATTCTACCTGGCCAAGAAAGACGCCATAGCCCTGGAGACAGAGGCACCCGACCTGCGTAGGGAAAAGATGGAGACGAATGTCTTGGAAACGGCTTTGAAGATGCAAGAGTTGGCAGGTGACAAATATTACGACAGATACGAGGACATCTGGCAAAAGATAGTCAAGAGTGAGGCCTTGAGCGAACAGTTGTTGGCATTCAACTCAAGCAAGTATAACAAGGGCTTCAACATGATGTGCCTGTGCAAGATAGTGGGCTACCTGCATCGTGAATACCATTTTTATGGCTGTCACACGCCTGAAGACATGGGAAAGTTTCTGGGCGACAAGTACGTGAAGAATTCTTTCGACACATTTTCCAACTACATTAAGAAAAAAGAAACGATGCTGAACGACCAGTGTTTCAAGGAGTTAGATAGTATTGTGAAGAATTTAAGATAAAAGAAATTTTCTTTCTTTGCTTTTCACTTTTTTCACCTCGACTTTTGCCGCCGATATGATTAGTATAGCTAGTTCATTTAGCGGCAAGCCTCGCCAGGCGAGCATGGCTGCTTATCGTCAACTGCTGGCGAAGAATCATGTCGACGAAATACTCCTCGACGTGAAGCAGAACAAGAATTTGGATCGCAAGAAGGAACTGCCCGTGTGGCTGCCCCTTGCAGCGTGTTTTAACAATGGTACGCGCAAGGCCGAAGATGCCGTGCCCTCTGGGCTCTACTTCCTCGACATTGACGAGAAGGGACTGACGGAGGCGCTATGGAATAAGGTATGCGAGGAAAACCTCATTGAGGAATTCCGTATCGTGTACTTTGCCGAGAGTGCCGGTGGGGGAACACACATCTGGGCTTGGCGCACGCCTGGTGCTACTATCGAAGAGGACATCCAGCGTCTGGCGAGTCGGCTGGGTGTCAGCTACGACTCGCATGTGACGGACTTGGCCCGCTGTTGCTTCATGGTCAGCGAGCAGTACGTGAAGTTGCTGGACCCTGTGGTGTTCGAGCCCTTGACGGAGGAGCAGAAGGCCCTGTATGCCACACCTATTATAAATAAGGTGGAGCAGCAGGCAGAGACATTGCCCGTAGAGACTTCTGACCATTCCAAGTACTACAAGGGCATCAGCTACGAACAGATTGTCAGTCGACTGCTCATCAAGCTGGGCTATGGCGACTGCCCTGTGGAGGGTGAGCGCAATACGGCGCTGTACAGCATCAGCCGCTATCTGCGCTTCATCTGCGACTTTGATGCTACGTGGGTTTCGCAGGTGGTGCCCCACTGGGGATTGGCCGACCATGAGGTGCTGGCAACCGTCAAGAGTGCTGTCTCGAGTGCCCGTCCCAACGGCATACCCTCCACCTTCCAGGAACTGCTCGACCAGTTGGAGAGTGAGAACAAGGAACCTGAGTCGGAGGCTGCTAGCGAGGTTACGGAAGAGGAGGCTAATCCCCTGGTGCCCAAGGTGTCAGACCACCAGCCTGGTATTCTGCAAATCATCAATGACCACACACCAAAAGAGTTTCGTGAGGCCTCGATGATCAGTGCAATGCCCATTTTGGGCACCCTTGCCACAGGCGTACGTGCTGAGTACAACGACGGCAAGTTGCAGTCGCCTTCGTTCATCGTCAACGTCCGTGCCCCTCAGGCTGGCGGTAAGTCGTTTGCCGACCAACTGGTTGAAATGCTGCTGGCTCCCGTCCAGAAGCAGGACGATGTGGAGTGGGAGAAGGAGATGGAGTATTCGCTGTCGAAGGGTGACGAGATGGAAGACCCTATGGCCTGCATTCGCATCATCGAGCCCAACATCGGTGTGTCGGCCTTCTTGAAGCGTGCCGTTTGTGCCAAAGGTAAGCATTTGTTCACATACGCCCCTGAGATTGAGACCGTTCTGAAGAACAACAAGGGTGGCGCATGGACAGAGAAGAACGACCTGTTCCGTCTGGCCTACGACAACAAGACGTGGGGTCAGCACCGCATCTCGAAGGACTCGTTCTCTGCCAAGACGCGTCTATACTACAACCTGCTGATGTGTGGAACGCCCGAGAAGTCAAAGGCTTTCTTCGCTGATGCAGAGAGTGGTCTGGTCAGCCGAACCACCTTTGTAGAACTGCCCGACATGAAGGGTATGAAGATGCCTAAGTTCAAGCCTTATTCGAAGGAGGAACTGGAGCTGATTCAGCGCAAGTGTCTGGAACTGATGGACGAAGAGGGCACCATCGAGCTGCCTCGTATCCGAAAGGCTATCGAGGACTGGGACGAAGCGAAACGCCAGGAGTATCTGCAGACGCTGCAGCCTTCGCTCGACACCTTCCGTCGTCGTTCGGCATTGAATGGATTCCGCGCAGGCATGATAGCCTACCTGCTCTGCGACAAGCAGGAAACAGACGAGGCTGTCAACTTCGCCCTTTGGTATGCGGAGCGCTGTCTGTACTACCAGATGATGCTCTATGGAGCCCAGCTCGACGCCATCAGCTATGCACAGGAATTGGGGAGTAACGTGAAGAACATTCGCTATCTCGACCTGCTGAGCGAGAAGTTTACACGTCAGGAACTGGAGAACCTTCGTGCTGCCAATGGTCAGTCCACGAATGTCCGAATGATTATCCACCGTTGGGTCGAAGAAGGGCTGGTCGTCAAGATTGCTCCCAACCTGTGGCGTAAAGTCAAGCAGTAGACGGATATAGACCGAGGGATGGTTCTCTGATTCGTTCCCAAAGAATTGTAACCCATCGAAGAGCCATCCCTTGATTTACTATGGTGTCGTTAGTCTGTGGTCTGAATCACGAGTTTCTCGCCGTTGTCGAGGGCTGACTTGATGTGCAACTACAAAAAGCGTTAATTATGCTTAATTATCGGATATCTTCCTTGCATATATGCAGATATATTTGTTATTTTGCATTTCATAAAATATGAAACGTAAAATATGAAATTAGAAAACCCTTTCCCTGAGTATGGCTACTTTGGTCCAGAATACTTCTGCGATAGAGAGCAGGAGACGGAAGAACTAATTAATGCACTGGTCAATGGCAGCAATGTGACGCTAATGGCTCCTCGGCGCATCGGTAAGACAGGATTGATAAGCCATGCCTTCGAACGGATGAAGGCAAGGGACAAAAACGTGCGCTGTTTTTATGTGGACATCTTCCCGACAAAGACCTTTAACCAAATGGTACAGTTCTTAGCCAATGCCGTCATTGGGAAACTCGACTCCCCCTCACAATCGGTCATGAGGAAACTCAACGGTTTCGTGTCTGCCTTACGGCCAACGATGAGTCAGGATCCCATCACAGGCATGCCTACTTTCAGTGTTTCTGTAACTTCCGAAAGGGCCCGCGATACACTCCAGCAGGTGTTCGAATATATGAAAGAGTCGGGACGGCAATGCTATCTGGCTATTGATGAGTTCCAACAGGTGAGCCGCTATACCGAGATTGGTGCCGACGCGTTCATACGCTCAATTATACAGTTTGTTCCCAACGTACATATCATCTTCTCGGGTAGCCAGCAACATCTATTGGCTGACATGTTCATGTCGCCAGAACACCCGTTTTTCAACAGTTCACAAATCATGACGATAGGCACCATCGATGCAAATGCCTACAGAGCGTTTGCCAACAGCTTTTTCGCTCGGCAAAAGCGAGAAATGTCCAAGGAGACATTCACCTACCTGTACGACATGGTTGATGGTCAGACGTGGTATGTGCAAAAAATCCTCAACCGTCTCTACCGCACTCCAAAAGGCAAGCTTGACCAAGAAGATGTATTTAGGGCGACCGATAAGATTCTGCATGAACAGGAGATTAACTACCAGTCTAATTACAATCTTTTGACTGACAACCAGGCGCAGTTGCTGACCGCCATCGCCTGCGAGGGCAAAGTCAACGCCCCCACGTCGCTCGATTTCATCCTCCGTCACCAACTCCCTGCTCCCAGTAGCATCAAAATGGCATTGAAGTCGCTACAGGACAAAGAGTTTCTATTCTACGATGCCCAAAAAGGCTACATGGTTTATGACAGGTTCTTTGGTATGTGGCTTAGGAGGTTGGCTGGTCTGTAAGCACTCCCGTTTGCTCACTGGCCAATAAAAGCGGTGACCAGTTTGATCTGGCCTGAGACGGTGAGGGTAGCGGTGTTGGCGGCAACCAATACCGTCTCGCCTGACTGGATGCTGAGGGGTGTTTCGTCGTCGGCTTGGAGGGTGCCGCTGCCGTCGATGACCATCACCAGCAGGAAGGAGTCGTGGTCGGCTACGCTGAGCTGCTGGGTGCCGTCCAGGTCGAGGATGCCCGTAGTGAAATGGGGACAGCTGACGAGCTGCGTCAGTTGGTTGGGCTCAGCCTGATAGTGCAGCTGGTAGTCGGCCTCCACGCGGTAGTCGATGCAGGCGGCAGCCTGTTCGGTATGCAGCTGTCGCAGGTTGCCGTTCTTGTCGCGGCGGTTGAAGTCAAAGATGCGGTAGGTAATGTCGCTGGTCTGCTGAATCTCCAGCAGCAGGCTGCCGCTACAGATGCTGTGGATGCGTCCTGCAGGCAGGAAGAAGCAGTCGCCCTCGCGAACGGTATAGCGCGCTACGGCATCGCAGATGGTAGAGTCGGCCACCATCTGCCTATACTGTTCGGGCGTGATGGGCCGTTGTAAGCCTACGCGCACGGCAGCATCGGGCGCCGAGCCCTTCATGATGATCCACTGCTCGGTCTTGCCACAGGGGTTTCCAGCAGCCCGAGCTTGCTCGTCGGTGGGGTGCACCTGGATAGACAAGTCGCGCTGGGCGTCGATGAACTTGATAAGCAACGGGAAGCGGTTGCCGAAACGCTGGTAGACATGCTCGCCCATCATGCGGCCTTGCTCCTGGTCAATCAGACCAGACAGCGACATGCCTGCGTAAGGACCGTCAGCCACTACCGATACGTCGCCCTCCACGCCTGACACCTCCCAGCTCTCGCCCAAATGGTCGGGGGCGTCGCTGAGGTGCTTCAGGGCTGCTATCTTGTCGCCACCCCATAGCGTCTGCTTGAGAATAGGCTTAAACTTATAGATTTTCATACCTTCTGACGTCAATTCGGGCGCAAAGATACGAAATAAATTAAACATTAAAGATTAAACATGAAACATTAAGCATTAAAAATGAAAAATTAAGATGAAAAATTAAAATATTCTGCCCGTCGAAACGTTCTATTAGATGAAAGATGAAAAATGAAAGATGAAAAAAAGATAAAGCGATATGGCATTGATTAAGAGTTATAAGGGAATGGCGCCGAAGTGGGGCAAGGACTGCTACTTCAGCGAGAACGCCACCATCGTGGGTGATGTGACGATGGGCGACGAGTGCAGCATCTGGTTTGGCGCCGTGGTGCGCGGCGACGTGGCCCCCATCACCATCGGCAACGGCTCGAACGTGCAGGACGGCTCCTGCGTGCATGTGACCCACGAGACAGGCCCCACGCACATCGGCAACTACGTCACCATCGGGCATAACGTCACCGTCCATGCCTGCACCATCCACGACAACGCCCTTATCGGCATGGGTGCTACGCTGCTCGACGGCTGCGAGGTGGGCGAAGGTTCCATCGTGGCTGCCGGCGCACTGGTGCTGCAAAATGTGAAGATTCCCGCTGGCGAAATCTGGGGCGGCGTGCCAGCCAAGTACATCAAGCCCGTGCGCCCTGGCCAGACCGACAACGCCAAGCACTACATCGAGTACGCCCGCATCTTCATGGAGGAGAACCCCGACTGCCGTTTCTAAGACCTGGCTTCGTCGTGGTTGACCATTGCCGCCACGCAGGAGTCAGACCAGACGTTCTCAGCCGTCTCCACCATATCGATGATGGTATAGATAGGCAAGATGATGCCGAGGATGGCAACTGGAGCGCCTATGCCCGACATGAGCGACATGGTCAGGAAGAAACACCCCATAGGTACACCCGCATTGCCCACGGCAGAGACGACGGAAATGAGCATCCAAAGGAGGATGGTGCTCCACGTAAGCGACGTGCCACCGTTCTGCATGACAAAGAGCGAGGTGACGAGGATGAAGGCGGCACAGCCATTCATGTTGATGGTGGTGCAGATGGGCAGGAAGAGCAGTTCCTGCAGGCCCAGCAGAAATTTCCAAACCCAACGGCAAACGCCAATAGGAGCAACGAGAGAACATTGCCTTCGAGGAAGGGCTTGACAATGTTGTTGGGCGTGATGTTGACGATGTGGTCAATGTAAGATGTCTGAGAGCTGATGTCTGAGGGCTGAGTACCATTGCTGATGGTCTCGACAGGCAGATTGCCAGGAGCCACCAACACATACAGCACTGCTCCCACGGCGGCAGCGGAGAAGGTGGTCAGCAGCGTATAGGTCAGCGTGCGACCAAAGATACGCCCTGAGCCTTTCGAACCGAAGGTGGCGAAGGTGGTAATGACCGCCAGCACAATGGTGGGCACCGCCAGCAACTGGAACAGCCTGGTGAAGACTATTGCCACGAAGTTCATCACCTCGTCGAGCCACGCAATGCCAAAGGTTCCTAATATTGCACCGATGACCAGTGCTCCAATCCAAATCAATGTCTTTTTCATATCCGCTGCAAAAGTACAAAAATAATTTTAAAAGTTCGGGCGCAAAATCCGAAAACCTTGCTACCCGAACTTGACAAGCTGATTGCAAAACCTATTTCTTGGGTACTGCAATCTCGTAGAACACCTTTACGAAATCCATGTTGGTGGCACGGTAGAAGTCCTTGTGGTCCTGTACGGCCTTGCGTCCGAGCTTGTTTTGGAAGTGGAGGAAGAAGGCGGCAGGCACGTATTCGTTGGGGCGGCTCTGGTCGAGCACCTGTAGGATGCGTTCGCGACTGTTGACGTTAGAGGTTTGTGACTGGGCAGATACTGCCTGACTGGTGAATGTGGCCAATGCGATAACGGCCAATGTTGACTTAACTAACTGTTTCATATTGCTTATTTTTGTTTATTGTTTATTGTTTATTGTGCAATGTTTAATGGTTATTGTTTAATGGTTATTGTTTATTGGTTATTGTTTATTGGAACGTACTATCGTAGGGTCCGTCGCCCGTCTCACCGCTATAACCCCAGTTCTGTTCGAGTTTGGGATTCAGGATAATCTGATCTTGAGGCAGCGGCAAATAGTAGTTCTTCTTCGACACGTTCTGTGCCTTGGTGGTTTTCGTACCAGTTACCTCCTCGTTGCTGGGTGTGTGTTCCTTCACGTATTTCACGAGGATGTGCCAACGTTTCAGGTCGAACCAACGATGACCTTCGAGCACGAATTCCAGACGGCGTTCCTCGCGCAACCGTTCGCGGAACTGTTCTTGTGAGAGACCGCTCAATTCGAGGGCAGAACCATCCGACGGTGTGCGTTGGACGATCAGATACGGACTCCAGTAGGCACGGCGGCGCACCTGATTGATGGCATCGTAGGCAGCATCCGTAGGACCATTCAACTCGTTCTCAGCCTCAGCCTTGATGAGCAGCACTTCGGCATAGCGGATGACGGTGGTGTTGGTAGACTGTCCGGCAGCATTACCGCTCGATGCCGGATTGGCATAGTTCAGCGAGTCGATGTACTTGCGGAAACGAGGAATATCGAAGATGAAGTCCGTACCGGTATTGGGATTGAAGAGGCGCTTGGCCCACGAACCGTCACGACGCTGGTCGTTGGGGTCGGTCTGTTCGTAATAGCGGTCGCTGGTGGCCAGCAGCACGGGTTCGGAATTGCTCCAGTTGGTGGCAAAGGTGCAGTGACCTGTGATATTGCCGTTCACGCTGCGGTCGTGCTCGATAGAGAAAATATGTTCAGGACCGTTCTTCTTGTCCACCGACCAGTTGTCGATGAACTTATCCAGTAATTTGTACTTGCCAGAACGGATGACCTTGTCAGCATAGCTGATGGCCTGCTGATAGTTGGCCTGCTGACGACCCTTACCCTTCTCTGTGCTGGTCTGGGCCCACTCCAGGTAAACCTTCGAAAGCAGGGCGGATGCGGCAAGTGAAGAGGCCTTGCTGTCGCGGGTGGAATAGCCTGCAGGCAGACTCTCGGCAGCTGTCAGGTCGTCGATGTAGATGCTCTGGTTGTTGAACATACCATAGAATCCGTCTACCGTAAACTCCTGATAGATGCCGTTGATGGCGGTTTGATGGTGTTGCTGGGATTGGTTGGCGTCCAACGGTCGGCCACCTCTGCCAGTGGGTTGTAATAGTAACCATTACCACGGTCCAAGCGGCAAGCCAACTCGTTGAACAGCTTGTTGCCATAGCTGCCGCTGGCACTGACGAAGAGATCCCAGTTCTTGTAAGTCAACTTGGTGTTGAAGCCATAGGTGAACTTCGGCTGGATGTTGCCCAGCACCACGCGGTCCTGCTCGTTCACCACACCGTCGCCGTTGACATCCTCAAACTTCGGATTGCCTGGTTCTACGGTTGAAATGGTCTGTGAGGGCAGCTGGCTCAGGTCTTCGTCCGACTGGATGATGCCCTTGAACTTATAGCCATAGAAACTGCCGAGGGGTTCGCCTACTTTCACAATGAGTGGATTGGTATAACCGTGAGAGGGAATAAAATATTCGGCATTACCCAGACTGGTCACCTCGTTTTTGTTGTGGGCAATATTGGCGTTCAGGTTCCAGCGCAAGTCCTTCTTTTCGATGAGTACACCACCGACTTCCAGTTCCACACCCTTGTTGGTGACTGAACCGACATTGCGCAGGACAGTATCGAAACCTGTCACTTGTTCTACAGGTACGTTGAGCAGCAGGTCGCTGGTCTTCTTGTAGTAAGCGTCGAGGGTCACCGTCAGGCGATTGTGGAAGAAACCCGTACTCAGACCAATATTATAGGAGGAGGTAGTCTCCCACTTCAGGTCGGGGTTCGACTTGTTGGAGATGATGTAGCTCGTGGCACGCTGACCGTCGATGATGACGGTGCGGGGATTGACATTGGCAGCAAACTGGTAGTCACCTATCTCCTGATTACCCACCACACCAATAGACGCACGCAGCTGGTGCTCCTGCGAGAAACCAGTCTGGAGGGCGGCATCCTGCCAGTCGTAGCTCTCCGTCGGCTCGTCCAGACGGTAACCCACCTCACCGTTGTCGTACATCTCGTTCCACAGGTCAGCCCACTGCCAGGCATTCAGGAAGTCCAGCTTCTTGCTGATGGTGCTCCAACCGAAGGTGGCGCTATAGTTGATGTTATTCTTGCCGTGCGAGCCTTTCTTGGTGGTGATGATGATGACACCATTGGCACCACGCGTACCATAGTCACTACGCCCTGTCCTTTTTCACTCTTTACGATGACAGAGGCTCCAATGAGCGACTCGCCATTGCGAGCGTCCTTGATATGTCCGGTTATCAGCCCTTGCGCAAGAGCATAGAGGGGGCTGATTGCAACGAGTGTTGCAATGAAGTATGGTATTTCGCTGTATAATGCTCATATTTTGGCTATTTTTTGTACCTTTGCACCCAAATTAGAACAAACGATGGCAATACAAGATGCAATATTTCGTAGGAGCGAGTTGCTGTTAGGCAACGAGGCAATGGAGCGGATAGCCCAGAAGCGTGTGATAATCTTTGGCGTGGGCGGCGTAGGTTCGTGGTGTGCCGAGAGTCTGGTGCGCAGCGGTATCAGGCAGTTGACAATTGTCGACAGCGACCGTGTGTGTATCACCAACATCAATCGCCAACTGATGGCAACAACGAAGACTGTAGGGCAGGTGAAGGTGGAAGCCCTGAAAGAGCGCCTACTGACCATCAACCCCTCGGCGGAGATTACTGCTTTGCAGAAAATCTTTACAGAGGATACGGCTGGAGAGTTTCATTTGGAGGACTACGACTACATCATCGATGCCATCGACTCGCTGAAAGACAAGGCGGCACTGATTCTGTTGGCTTGCCAGACGAAAGCAAAGTTCTTTTCGTCAATGGGCGCTGCTCTGAAACTAGATCCTACACGCATTCAGATTACGGAGTTCTGGAAAGTGAAGGGCGACCCCTTGGCTCGTGCCCTCCGCAACAAATTCAAAAAAGAAAAGCTGTTTCCCAAGCGGAAGTTCCAATGCGTATATAGCGACGAACTGCTGAAGAATCTGGGACATAACGCCACATGTGGCACAGAACAGTGCATGTGTCCGAAAGCGAAAAATGGTCCAGGCGACCCCAGCCTCCTGAACCATGAATGGTGTTCGTCAAAAGCCCAAATCAACGGTACCCTTGCCCACATCACCGCCATCTTTGGCTTTATGTTGGCAGGACTGGTTATTCAAAATGCCTTTCCTTATCCACCACCTCACCGTTCAGAATCTTAAAGGAATTCAGATGAACACCCTCATGGAGCGAAAGGATGGCGTAGCGGATAGTAGGATCGTTGGCCAAACGGAGGTCTTCCTGTGAGGGACGCGAGGGCGAGGCTGGATGACTGTGCCAATTGGCGAGAATTTTTAAACCATTCTGACGGGCGTACTTCAATGCCGCAAACTGGTCTTTAGGGGCGAAGGAGAAGTGCTCAGGGGAGTGGTCGATATTCTCCATCCAGTAGTTCTCTGTCACGACGTCGCCCTCATCTGAGGTTATGCCCAGCAGGTAACCGCACGTCTCATTCGGTGCGTCCTGCCGGGCCTGGCTGATCAATTCATCTATAATAATCTGTGGAATCTTCATTCTAAACAATTCGTTTAATTCGTGAAATTCGTGGTCGAAAATAATCAGTGGTTTTTGAGGTCGCAAGCGGCCTGTTCGTAATCTATCAGATGATCGATAGTGGGGTTTGTGCCGCAGATAGCGCACGAATCGCGATGCTTCACAGGAACCGTGCGGAACTGCATCGTCTTGGCATCGAAGGTGAGCAGACGATTTGTTAATAGTTCGCCGATACCAGTGAAATACTTCAGGGTCTCTGCTGCCTGGATAGTGCCCAGCATACCAGCGATGGCACCCAGTCCGCCGGCACCCACTACGAGCACACGCGCGTTCATTATTTTCTCTTGTCCCTCCACGCCTACATCCTGCAAGAGGATGTGCCGCGAATAGCGCTGTATCTGTTCTTCTGTAAAATCTATCATAATCTTTCATTTATCATTTAGGGCGAAGCCCGCCTGGCCGCCTCCCATGAAA
>CACXAG010000138.1 GCA_902765585.1 uncultured Prevotellaceae bacterium | reverse complement strand
AGAATGCCACAACATCAAGCCCCACCATAATCATCGTTATCGCCTCAGCCGATAGCCCTGTCTGCCTGCTGGCGATGATGGCGAAGTTGGTGGGAAAGATGAAGAACAGGATCATCAGCAGCAACATACCAGTGACCGATGGATGGAACTTCAGCAGTTGACTGGGCTTGAAAGGTGTACCATGCTGGTTAGATGAGCCTAACTGCGCATCGGGCAGCCATAGCCATACCATCACCACTGCAATCAAGCCGATCAGATAAACCAGGAAAGCATAATTCCATTGTATTGTCGCAAGCAGGCCAGCCAGCAACGTGGCAATCACGCCGCCCATCTGGTTCATGGCTGCCGACAATCCCATGAGCCTTGCTTGCTGCTCAGGAGGGAAATAATAAGCAAGAAGGCCCGTTGACAGCGGCATGATGAGGCCGACACTGACACCCAACAGGGCCCGCATCATCAGCAACACATGAATCTCGTCAACGAAGAAGCACCCTGCACCCGCAGCGACATAGAGCAACAGTCCTATTGTGGCTATGGTTCGAGTGCGGACCCTTCGGACGAGTTGCAGGAAAAAGATGTTGGTGATGATAATCAGCAAGGCAGGCATGCTGACGATGAGTTGCACCAGCAGGTCGGGTGCCGAAGCGAAATGAGCCTTAATGATGCCCAGCGCCGGGGCGATGGCGGCTCCTGCCATCACGGTGAGCAGCGACATCGAAAGGATGGTAGCCGTCACCCGTTTAGAGACGTTTTTCTGTTCCATTAAAATTGTCGGGAGTTTCAGCTCTACCAAGCTTTTTTGTCGTTAGAAATCGATTCACGGTTTCAGCAAATCGGGCACAAAATTACTAAAAACAGTGATATAAACTGATTAGACGACTTGTTAAAAAATCAAAAAACATGCCTATATACAGCGTTCACTAAAAAGGCTTTTTTTGTTAATTTTGCCATGACAACTCTATCAATAATAAACACTTAATACATCAAGAACATGTCAAAAACTGTAGAAATCCAGATTGAGAAATGCCGCAACCTCGTTGAGGGTTTGCGCAAACATTTGAACGGTAATGGCGCCGGTGTCACCACCGATGAAATTACCGCTATGAAAAAGGCCATGGAAGAACTCGAGGCAGCCAACACCGAGGTCGAAAGGCTGCGCGAGGAACTGGCGCCCAAAGTGAAGCACACCAATGAGCTTTTTGAACAAGTGAAAAACGCTTATTTGGAAAAGAAAGCATTAATCAAGGGGACTTATCCGCAAGAGAAATGGCTCGAATACGGAGTCCCCGACAAGCGTTAGCCTATCGTATATTCGCCAAGAAGTCGCTGGAGCGCGCTGATGCGTTTCGGCGACTTCACTATTTGTCGGCGATAATGTCGGCAGGGCCATCGATGAGCGGTGGGAGCGGGTTCTCACTGCTCCGTCAGTTGCTTGCACTTACCGACGGGTGGTTCGGTCAATGTGATACGAACCACGGCTGTCCGTTCGAGGCTGCGAGCTATTGCATCATCAAAAGCATCCATGTGATGAGGCAGGAAACGCTGGCAAATGACTCTTAGTGCCGATATCTTCTCTTCACGTTCAGTCACAAGTTCTGCCACGCCGACGGCAGTAGCAGACCTGTACTGCAAGGTGAAGTTCCCGACTTTGGAGTCGAAGGTCGGTGAGCAACGGGTCACCGCAGAGAGGAACACAACCGGGTTATGGGCGATGCAGTCCAGTTTCTCTCCCTCCAGGGCGCAGTGAAAGTAGAACGTCTTGTCACCGGTACGCGCCAACGACAATGGTAAACCGTATGGTGTTCCGTCTTCCCTGGTCATGCTGACCGTCACGAATGGGGCCTTGTCCAAGACCTCCAAGGCGAAAGCGGCATCCCTCTCTCTGTCAGATCTTCTCATCTTATCATTACTTGTTGAATAAATGCCGAATGGCGGCGATTGGTGAATAGAGAATCATTCTGGGACCAGTCCACCGCATGACTTCACGAATCTGTTCACGTTCGGTAGGGGGATAGCAGTGGGTGGGACAATCCTTGCAGGCGCTCTTGCTCTCCCCATAGCGGCAATGGTCGAGACGGCGGCACGCAAAGTCAGCCAGATGCTGGTATGCCTCAGGTATCGTGTCCGCCTTCAGCCGATGGCTACAATAAAGCTCAATCATCTTGCGGACGGTCTGCTTCTCTCGTTCTATTCTGGTCATTATGGGTTATGTCAGGAGGTATAGGTATGTACGCTGGAGCCTTGAGCTGACGGCAGGTAGTTGATGCCCCACCAGCAGACCTGCAACAGGATGAAAGCGATGAGCAGCACCCACAGGGCTGGCTTGATGGACTTGGGACGATAGATGCGATAATGGATATAGCCCAAATAAGCAAGCCAGGTAATGGCCGCCCAAGTCTCCTTGGGATCCCATGACCAATAGTGGCCCCATGCTTCTTTAGCCCACAACGCGCCGAAAAGCATGCCAAAGGTCAAGAACGCAAGACCGACATTCACCAGGTTGTCGGTAATGTCCATCTCCTTGCGCTCCAACGGACGCCCTTTCTTGAAAAACAGTTGGTAAAGCGCCATGAGTGTCGCTGCACCCAACAAGGCATAGGCGAACATATAGACGATGACGTGCGGAGCGAACCAGGGACTCTGCAAGGCAGGCATCAAGGCCTTGGAATGAATCTCGGGCTTGAAGATGTTGATACAGATAAACACGGCTGCCAACATCGTAGAGAACGACAGGATCCACTTGTATTTCCAGCGGCTATAGACCAGTATACCGGCCAACGGCAGGAAAAATGAGTACCACAGGCGTGTCTCGCCCATCGTGCGCAACGGCGGGCGCTCGAGCGTCACCCACATGATGACGATAAACGTGAAAAACACGGCCAAGCCCGTCAATGTTGAAGCATAGACGCCAGCCGTTTTTTCTTTCCATGCCAGGAACGCGCCTACGGCCCACAGCATGATGGCCACAATGGCAAAGTAGATGAAATAATCCCAAATCATGGCGTCACGCGTTTTTTAGATGAATCAGGCGAAACCTCAGCAGATCGAGCTTGCCCGTTTGCGTTCGGTTTGCACTGATTTTGAGATAACACAAACATACACAACGCTCCTGCAAGCATCAGCCCTATGCCGATATAAACGAGCGGTAACCACGGGTCGCGCACGAGCTCAAAGATGCTGATCTGGCTCTGAGGGCCGGCAGCAGTGTCGTAGCCATACTGATAGATCTTCCACCCCTCGACCTCGACAGGCTTGTTGACGTCGATGGTGGTGTGGATGTTCTTGCCCGATTTGGTCATGATGTTCACTTCGCTGGCAAAGCGTTTGGGGCTGCCGTCGTCATATTGCTCCATGATGAACTGTTGAAGCTCAATAGCCAAGTCCAATTCCTTGACCTGCTGGTTCTCGTCCATGACGCGCCACTCGGGTTCACCGACGGCGGTAATCATCTTCAGGCGCTGCATATCGGCGTTGCCCAGCGTCGCACAGGTCAAGGCCAGGAACAGTCCCAGATGATTGAGCAGGAACGGTATATCACGCTTCCACTGAAAGTGACCAAGGCGTTTCAACACCGCAAGGCCAATGATAACGGCAATATAGACATAAATGAGCACAAAGGGCCAGAATGACAGCATGTCGTTTATCCATGTACCGTTCACTGTCTGCCGCGTGAGGCCCATGACCAGTGTCAGAATCACTGCAAAGGCAATGGCCGGTATCGCTGCTGCATAGGTGCTCAGGAATGAGAATGCATAGACCTGGCGACGCAACAGGTGCATGATGGCAATCATCACCAGGAAGCCGACGAGCACGATGCCGTTGACTGGCCACGAGAAGGCATCCCACACAACAGGACCGACGCTCAGTTCGAGCATCAGTCCTGCGATGATTAATCCGGCGCCAATGAGGCAGCCTTCTTTAAGAGTCCACGGTTTAATCCACATCAGATTTCAATGAGTTTGCCGTTCTTTTTGGCATCCATGATCCACTTGGGAACAATCTCGTCCAGGAAGCGCCGTTTGTTCTGGTTCAGCATATTCATGTCAAGACCTATGGCAGCCTGAGCCTTAGCCTTGGTGCTGTAGTCAGGCACGGGAATCTCACCCATGTGCCCATGCTTGGCAGCCACACGTGCGATGAGCAGACGGGCCTGCTGGGCATAATCCACAGAGTGTGAAAGCAGGCGGATTACCTCCTGGGGTGCATGGAACGTGGCCCCATGTGATGCGATGGCATAGTCCCAACGCCACTGGCTCTTGCGCAACAGGGCTTGGATAGGAGCCAACTCGGCGTCGGTGGCACCCTTGTCGATGATGAACTTTGTCTCGAAGTGGGCACGGGCCAGTTCCTGCTCGGCACGGTCGCGCACCTCGTTGCACTTTTCCTGACGGTCATATACGTTCTGGCGCAGCACCTCTGCATCCTGGCGGTGACATACCTGGCATGTGCGGTCGATCTTTGCCAGCGGCGACATGATCTGGTGGTCCGAGAATTTCACGCCACCATCCTGCTTATAGGGCATGTGGCAGTCGGCACAGGAGACACCGCGCTGGGCATGAATGCCCTGCTGTGACATCTCCCAACCGGGGTGCTGAGCCTTCAGGATCTTGGTCTTGGACAGCGGATGGATATAGTCGTAGAAACCGATAGAATCATAGTAGTGTTCTGCGTCCTCACAGGTCAAGCCATAGTGCTGAGGGAACACAAGATAGTTGGCCTTGCCGGGATTATTTGGATCATCGGGCTTGATGAAGTAGTACTCGACATGGCACTGCGCGCAGACCAGTGAGCGCATCTCCTGATGGGTGGCGTTCCTCAAATTCTTGCCTGAATTGGCAAATGCCTCATAGATAGCGGGGCGGGCAGGACGCAGGTCCATCGTGCGGGCGTCGTGGCAGTCGCTGCAGCCGATGGGATTGACCTCTTCGGCACCCAACTCGCTCCATTTCTTGGCATAGAAGTTTGCAGGATCGAACACCGACTTTGTTTCACTGAGTTCGCGCATCATGCGGGGCACATCAGGGCCTTTGCACGTCCAACAGGTAGCCGGCTGCATGTCAGCGGCTATCGAGTCGGCTCCGATGGAGATGCCGGGGTTGCCCGTGCGCAAAATCTTGCGCATGTCCTCCAGCGCATGCTTGTGGCCGCGCGGCGTGTTGTAGTGGCGTGAGAACGCGTACCCCGCCCACAGGACGACCATCTCGGGACGCTGCTCAAGCACGTCAACCTCCTGCGAGGAATTATACTTGGAAACGAACGTGGTGTCCTCGGTCATCGACCAGGTCTCGTACTCACGGGGATAGTCGGCCTTGAACTTCTCGTTCTGGGCAATGATGGAGTCGGTGAACTCGGTGCGCTTGTTGTTGAACACACTGGCGACTTCGGCACGGCGCTCCATGAGCGAGGAAACGAGCAGTCCCAGCAGGAACACTGCGATCATTGAGCCGCCAAAGAGCGCCCAACCTTGCCATTTCTTTAATTGCTTTGCCATAATATTGTCGTTTTTGTTATAGTCGATTATCAATCATTTATTTGAGAGGGCACCTCCCAGCCATTCGGGAACAGGGCTGGGCGGCAGCGGAGTCACACCCTCGGCTCCCGGGGTTGACATCAGCGAGTTCATGCCACCGTGCGGCACGTTGCGGTGACAATGCCAGCACTCCACACCCTCACCGCGTTTGGCCATCATATAGTCGATACGGCCCGTTTTGACTAATTCCTGGTTGAGTTGGGTGTGGCAGCGGATGCAGTTGTCCATGATGACCTCGGCACTGGCATCCTCGGCCATGATGGCCTGACGCTCGCTGTGGGTCACGAAATAAGCCGTATGCTTGAGACCGTCCATCGCCTTGAAGCCGTATTTGGCCGCCAGGCTGGAGTGCGGCACATGGCAGTCGTTGCAAGTCGCGTCGCGTCCATGAGAGGAATGGCTCCATGTGGCATAGTAGGGCGTCATGATGTGGCAGTTGACGCATGCCGACGGATCATCGGCGATATAGGTGTGCGCCCTGAGCAGATACATGAACAATCCGCCCAAGCCCACCAGGATGCCGGCACAGACGATAAGACCGATTTTCTGCTTATAAGAGAAGCGATCCTTCAGTGTTTTCAGTCGATTTGCGATCTTCATCAATCACGGATTGAGGTTAACATCGCAAAGATACACCTTATAAATAACAATAAAAAATTTAAGATAAATTAAATTTGTTAAAAAATATAAAATTCATTTTTACATCTCTGCCGATTCCTTGACCTCCTCATGATAGAAATAGTTCACCACGATGAGCGGTGCATCAAAGGGACGCCTGATGCTGTCATCATCGCGGAGCGTGAAGCTGTCGAATACAACCCTGTGGCCATAGCGAATCAGATCCCCAGGTCAAAAATTGGAATTTACTGGACGACCCCCACAAGAAACTCGCGCATCAGTTGAGCAATCTTCGTGTGGTGACTCTCAAGAGCAAAGTGACCGCTGGGAACGAAGTGTATCTCAGCATTGGGCAGGTCGCGTTTGAAGGCATTGGCTGCTGTTTTCTGTATTTCAGTCAAAATACTCATTTTTCAATTCCTCGCTACATTGTTATTCTTTGGTACGGGTTTTGCGAGTTTCATTGCATCTTTGGTGCCGAAAGTTCTTCTGATGATCGTCTCTACATATTTAGTGACGAGTGTTTCATCATTAATATGGGTGAAGAGTCTCAGCACTCTTGTCTGGTT
>CACXAG010000137.1 GCA_902765585.1 uncultured Prevotellaceae bacterium | reverse complement strand
GTGGCATTGGCTACAGGCTGTCCGCTACGGGCGTCGACGACCACATAGCGCATCTTGTTCTGGGGCATGGGTTGTGACAGCACGCGCAGTCCTGATACGAAATACAGTTGGCGTGAAGGCTTGGTCTGGGGTGAGGTGAACTCAATGAGATAGACGCCAGGGTCGAGGCCTGCCAACTGGATGGAGTCCTTGAAAAACTCGTAGTCGGCATGACCCTGGAACTGGAGTGTGCGCGTCAGGTCCGTCCTGACCTCCAACTGCGACTTCAGCTGTTTAAAATCGTCATCGGCATCCAGTTCTGTGTCGCCTTTCAGCTTGGTGCGATAGACCTGCATGGTCAGGCTCTGGATGTTGCGCAACTGTTCCAGATGAATGGTCAAACTCTCCTGGGGCATGGCCAACCGCTTGGAGAGCTGTGCTGAAAACATGGGGGTGGTCAGTTCCTGTTCCACGTTTCTAAACCAGTTGGCGCGTTTCCAACTGCCCCATTTGCTGATTGACTGCCTCACGTAGGCCATCTTTGCGGCCACGTTATCCTGATGCATCAGACCATAGCGCTTGATAGCTATCTCGCAAGCCTCAGGCAGGTCGCCATAGACCGTTGCCAGCGAATCGAGCTGCTCGATGCTGTCAAATGCCTTGGCACCTGTCAGACAGGCTGCAGTCCGATTGCCAGCAGCCGTGTAGTAGTCGTGCAGACAGCGCCAAGCCTCCAGTTCGTCGCCAATGATGCTCAGCAGGTCGCCCTTGTAATAGGTCTTGCTGTCCTTACCGCTGACCACGAAGGGCTCGTAGTCGGCAGCCTGTTTGCTGGCAAGGATAGCTGGATGTGCCAACGCCTGTTCTTGATAGCGCTGGCTTTTCGTGTCGGCATCGTCAATGTAGCCGCTATTGTTTTGATACACCTTTGACAAGACGGTATAATAGACGGCTTTCAGCGCTTCGTCGCTGAGGCCTTCTACTTGCTGTTCCAAACGGGAAACGGAAGAGCGCAGCGAGTCGGCAGACACCTCTGCCTGCAGGCGTGCGTGTAGCAGCGTCGACTTCAGCAACTGTCCGTAGGCGCTCTCCTTCTGGGCTTTTTTCTCAATACGTTCCAGGTGCTGGATGGCAGTCTGGGGGAGATCCTTATCCTGGGCTTCCTCCACCTGCTTCCATAACTGCTGATATGTTTGTCCGAATAATCCCATAGGCACAAGCAGCAATGCTGCCAGTATGATTTTAATCTTTCGTGTCATATACGCGTACTTTATTATAATATACAAGGTACAAAGTTACGCATAAAATGAGAATAGGACAAAAATAGAATAATGTATTAAGATTTTTTTGAGAATATTAGTGTACGCTTTCTACTGCCAGCTATCGCAGTTTCATCAGCAACATGCCGATAGCTATCCAGATAATTTCACGAACACGGCAGATGATGCTGACGAAGATTCCTAATGCAGCAGACAGTCCCAATGCGGCAATAGACAGTACAAAGCCGCCTTCCTGAACGCCAATCTGCATGGGCAGGAAGCCGATGAGGTTGGCAAAGAGCGTGGTGAACGCCACTATCAGGACGCTATGCAGGTAGGTCAACAGCAGCCCGTCAAAACCTCCTCCGCAATCGATGCCGAACAGCAGGAGCATGAACATCACCTCAAGGCTCTGCACCATGCGCGAACTGTATTCCAGCAACAGACTGGTGTAGAACGCCTTGGTGTCCTGATGGTAGAGGGCGGCAATCTGGGCATCGATGTTCTGCAGTGCCTCGGCATGCCGTTGCTGAAAACGCGTGCTCCAGCCTTTCAGGCCAGGAATCTTGGCTATCAGTCCCAATACGTAGATGACCAGTCCGTGGCGATAGCCTCTGGAGAAGATGTAGAAGGCAATCAGGCAGAACACGACGATGATGCCGAGGATGGTACCGATGGCCGTTGTGATGGGCATGTCGCCCACCAAGACCAAAGCCAGGTAGATGAAGATGCTGATGAACCAGAACCAGAAGTGGGCAAAGAAGTGCATCATGGCATAGAGGATGACCGACGACGTGGCATGCTGGTTGTCGATGTCCTTCGACAGCTCCATGATGCGATAGGGCTCGCCGCCCAGTCCGCCCACGGGGGTAGCGTAGTTCAGGGCATAGCCTGTGATGGTCAGCTGGTAAATACGCCAGAAGAATTTGCTGTTTGACAACTGGCGCTTATCAATTTCCTCCTGGCCGACATTGCCAAAAATGATAGCGCGCCACGCTAATGCGTTCAGACCGTATACCACCACCCAGATGCCGATGATGGGAATGAGCCAGTAGCCGGCATGGGTAAGGTGTTCCCACAACTCGACGAAGCTGACGTCAAACGTGAACAGCATGACCACGCAGGCTGCGCAGCCAAGGAAGAAAAAGAGGTTGTTCAGGCGTTGTTTCGTCCACTTCATCTTTTATTTTTCATTTTTCATCTTTCATTTTTCATCTTCTAGAGGCTGTCTGCTATCTTCTTGCAGAACGACTCGTGACGGTATCTGACGTAGGTGTAGAGCAGTCCCATACCCACGATTTCCCATACGAAGTATACGGCAGGCACGTCGAGCAGACAGAACAGGAACAGCCAGAACGAGCGGAAGTTGAAGGTCAGCAGACCGTTCCAGAAGATGACAGGCAGGGATGCGTCATGGAACTGCTTGCGAACAGTCTCAGGCATGTTGTCCGTCGAGCCGAACTTTTCACGTATCTTCTGCATCAGCCGCTGGAACTGCGGCGTTGCCTGCTCCTGCTTCTTGGTGTAGTCGATGTATGTCTTCTGGAAATAGCGCTCCACCTTGGGCGTGTCAGGTCCCATCTGGTCGTAAATCTCCTGCTGGCGGCGGGAGTTGTCCAGCTCGCTACCCTTCTCGCCTTTCAGGAAGAAGAGGTGTATCTGGATGTAGTAGTCGGCCAGTCGCTGCTGTCCGCCTGTTCCTGCGATGCCTCCGATGAGGCCCAGCGCATAGACTACGGCTGTAGCGATGAGGACGTTCTGCTCAGTATCGGGAATGCCCAGAAACTGGAACTCGATGTCGTGGTGCAGATAAAAGCGATAGACCATCAGATGGTAGATGGGGATGAACCATGCGAAGCCTGCCACACCGTCGAGGATGCGCCCCAGACGGCTCTTCTTGCCCGTCATGCGTGCCAGCTGGCCGTCCGTGCAGTCGAAGATGTCGGCCACCATCAGCAGCACGATGCCGATGATATTCATCATGAGGCCCCACGTGCCGCAGTAGTAGAAACTGCCGCAGGCAAAGAAGAATGCGCTGGCAGCACCAATAATCATCGACCAGATGGTGACTGTGTTGGGGTGTACGTCGAACTTGGCAAAGAATACTGCCAGATAATAACAGAAGGGACGGATGACATGGAGGTCAAGCCAGTCTTCCGTCTCTGATGATTTAAGGGTTGCTTTAAATTTCTCGTCCACTTTTTACCTTTTTACTTTTTTACCTTTTCATACACTTCCTTGATGGTGTCGCAGACCACCTGTGTCTGCTCCTTGCGACCCAGCGTGATGCGCAGGCACGACTCCAAACCCTTGTCGCCCATGAACTTAATCTTGTAGTCCTGAATCTTGAGGGCTTCCATCAGCGCCTCCTTAATCTCCAAAGGATACTTGATGAGAATGAAATTGGCTACCGACTTATACACCTTGAAGCCAGGCAGACCGCCTAACTCCTGCTTGTAGAGTTCGCGTCCCCATTGCATGTCGTCGGCCACGTGGCGGTAGTGTTCGTCGCTGTCGAGGGCTGCCAGAGCAACGGCCTCTGAGAAGCGGTTGTAGCCTAAGTACTTGTTGACGTAGCTCAGGAACTGGTCGTGACCCTTACCAATGAAACCGAAGCCGCAGCGCAGGCCAGGCAGTCCGTAGAACTTGGACAGCGTGCGCGAGATGATGAGGTTGCTGTATTTGTTGACCAGCGGAGCAATGTAGTCGGTATCTGTGGAGATGAAGCTGGCGTATGCCTCGTCGATGAGCACCATCGTGTCTGAGGGGATGTTCTCCATGATGCGCCCAGTCTCCTCTGGTGTCAGTCCGTTGCCTGTGGGGTTGTTGGGTGAGGCCAGCAGCAGCATGCGGGGATGTACGCGGTTGGTGTATTCGATGACCTCGTCGACATCGTAGGCAAAGGTGTCCTCCTGTTCGTGCAGGGGGTACATCTCGAAGGTGCCGCCGCACTCGCTGGCTACACGGTTGTAGTACCACCACGAGAACTCAGGAATCAGAATCTTGGTGTTGGGCGTCTTGGCGTCTCCCTGACTGTTGATGGACAGGAAATAGTGGATGGCATTCTTCAGCATGTCCTCGCCGCCGTAGGTCAGCAGCACCTGCTCTTCGGGAACGTTGTAAATCTCGCTCAGGCGAACGCTGATGACACTTTTCTTTCCTTCGTCATAGATGCGGGTGTAGAAACACAAGGTCTTGGGGTCGAAATTCTTAATGGCGTCGACCACCTTCTGACTGGGTTCGAAATTGAATTCGTTTCTATCAAGATAATTCATTATATTCTTATTTTAATTATTTACAGCCTGCAAAGGTACATATTTTTTAGTTGATAGTTGATAGTTCAAGTTCATAGTTATAGTCGTTTAACATCTTTTATTATTATCTGCTCAAAAAAAACTGTAAATTATGAAGTATGAACTATGAACTTTTTGTACCTTTGCAAAGTATTTGTCAATGAGAATATGAAGAACTGGACATTTTTTATGGCTCTTGCTGCGGCCTTGATGATGGTCTTGGCGGCTTGTGATAACAAAAAAAAGGGTGACGATATCATCACCCAGCGAATTGTGAAAAAGACCTCCAAGGAACCGATTCGCATGCAGGCCTATCATGATGACCGTGATGTGGAATGGATAGGGAAAAACTATCACATTAGCGTTTCGCGTGAGCCTGCCGACTCGCTACCCATCGTGAAGGACGAGATAGGGCAGCGGTTTGTAGACAACATTTTCAAGATGACGGTATCGCGTCATGATGGTTCTGTCTTTTTCAGCCGCCAGTTTACAAAGACCAACTTTGTTCAGTATATCCCAGATAATTACCGCAAGATGGGCATTCTGGAAGGCATCGTCTTTGACAAGGCCGAGGGTGACTGGCTGATGTTTGCTGCCAGCGTCGGACTGCCACAGACTGATGAGTATATTCCTTTGATAGTCAAGCTGTCCCGCATGGGTGACCTGGTCATAGTCCAAGACACTCAGATGGATACGAATGGTGCTGAGGGCGATGCCGGCCAGTCAGATGAAGACGATGAGGATGGCGTTTAGCCCATCGCTGCCATGAGTTCCTTCCAGCGGTTGCTGAGAATGGTCATTTTCGGCAGGACCATGTTGGCACCTGCATCAGTCAGCATCTGGTCGGGCAAAGGCCCTGTATTGACCCCAATGGTGAAACATTTGGCGGCAACAGCAGCTTGGATGCCCAATGGAGCATTCTCGACAACGATGGTTTCCCAAGGCTTGACGTCACACTTCTTCATACCTATTAAATAAGGTTCGGGATTGGGCTTTCCGTGCGTGACGTCGAAGGCCGTCACTATCAGTTCCTCTTTCAGTAAGCCTTCGAAATCTATCAGCAGCTTGTCGAGTAGCGCATGCTGGGCACTACCTGTCACCACGCAAATCTTCAATCCGTCTTCCTTGATCTGCTGCATCAGCGTCTTGATACCGGGCATGATTTGTGCAGGCGTCAGCTGGCATTGTTGGGCAAACACCTCTGCCTTGTGGGCATACATCTCTTTCGCTTCGTCGTCAGCCAATTCGCGCTGCCATTGTTTACGTGCCAGCACCTTGATGGTCTCCACGCCCCGCATACCTTCATACTGGTAGGCACCCTCGTAGGGCATATCGAGTCCGAAGTCCTTCATCGACTGGTGCCACGACACGCTATGGTTCGGCATGGAGTCGTAGATGACACCATCCATATCGAAAAGCACGGCTTTCGGGCTGAACTGCCCGAAGCCGTGTCTCTCTAAGTATTGCTTGATTGCTTTATTCATTCGCCAAACGGGCTTTGATAGCTTTGCTGTCTTCTTCGTAACCAGGCTTGTCAAGCAGGGCAAACATATTCTTCTTGTAAGCCTCTACACCAGGCTGGTTGAACGGGTTCACGCCGAGCACGTTGCCGCTGATGCCGCAGGCAATCTCAAAGAAGTAGATGAGCTGTCCGATATAGTACTCGTTCAGTTTGGGCACGCTGATGCGGATGTTGGGCACGCCACCATCGACGTGAGCCAGACGGGTACCCAGTTCAGCCATCTTGTTCACCTCGTCCACGCGCTTGCCAGCGAGGAAGTTCAGACCATCCAGATTCTCCTCGTCCTCGGGGAAGAGCAGCTTCTTCTCAGGCTCCTCAATGCTGATGACCGTCTCGAAGATGGTGCGCTCGCCGTCCTGAATCCACTGACCCATAGAGTGCAGGTCGGTAGTGAAGTCTACGCTGGCAGGGAAGATACCCTTCTTATCCTTACCTTCGGACTCGCCGTACAGCTGCTTCCACCACTCGCTGAAGTAGTGCAGCTTGGGCTGGTAGTTCACCATGATCTCAATCTTCTTGCCAGCCTGATACAGTCCGTTGCGG
>CACXAG010000136.1 GCA_902765585.1 uncultured Prevotellaceae bacterium | reverse complement strand
CATCATCTTCATCAACAAGATGGACCGTGAGGGTCGTGATCCCTTTGACCTCCTGGACGAACTGGAACAGGAACTGGAAATCAAGGTGCGCCCGCTGTCGTGGCCCATCAACCAGGGTGCGAAGTTCAAGGGCGTGTATAACATCTACGAGCAGAAGCTGGATTTGTTTACCCCTGACAAGCAGCGCGTGACCGAGAAGGTCAGTGTGGATATCGATTCTGACGAACTCGATGCCCGCATTGGCGAACAGGATGCCGCCAAGTTGCGCGAAGACCTGGAACTGGTGGACGGTGTCTATCCTGCCTTTGAGGTGGAGACCTACCGCTCAGCAGAGGTTGCCCCAGTCTTCTTCGGTTCGGCACTGAACAACTTCGGTGTGCAGGAACTCTTGAATTGTTTCGTCGAGATAGCACCTTCGCCCAAGCCCACCAAGGCTGAGGAACGCATGGTGCAGCCCGAGGAACAGAAGTTTACGGGCTTCATCTTCAATCGCCTTCTGCAAGGTGTGCTCGGGAAAGTTCCAGCGCAACCAGCCCTACCTGCATGTGCGTCAGGGCAAGACACTGCGCTTCTCCAGTCCTACGCAGTTCATGGCTCAGCGCAAGTCGACCATCGACGAAGCCTGGCCGGGCGACATCGTGGGTCTGCCTGATACGGGTGGCATGTTCAAGATTGGCGACACGCTGACCGAGGGCGAGCAGCTGCACTTCCGTGGCTTGCCGTCGTTCTCGCCTGAGCTGTTCAAGTATATCGAGAACGACGACCCCATGAAGTCCAAACAGTTGCAGAAGGGCATCGACCAGCTGATGGACGAGGGTGTGGCGCAGTTGTTCGTCAACCAGTTCAACAACCGCAAGATTATCGGCACCGTGGGACAGTTGCAGTTTGAGGTCATCCAGTACCGTCTGGAGAACGAGTATAACGCCAAGTGCCGCTGGGAGCCTGTCCACCTCTACAAGGCCTGCTGGATAGAGAGCGACGACGACCAGGAGTTGGACAACTTCAAGAAGCGCAAGTACCAGTACATGGCCAAGGACAAGGAGGGTCGTGACGTCTTCCTGGCTGACTCCGGCTATGTGCTCTCCATGGCGCAAGAGGACTTCAAGCACATCAAGTTCCACTTTACAAGCGAATTTTAATGACAAGAGAAGAAGATATCAAGAAAGCGGTGGAAGTGCTCAAAAAGGGTGGGGTCATCCTCTATCCCACGGACACCGTGTGGGGCATCGGTTGCGATGCCACCAATGCCGAGGCCGTGAAGCGTGTGTATGACATCAAGCAGCGCGACGACTCCAAGGCACTTATCTGCCTCGTCGACAGCGATGCACGTATGCAGCGCTATGTCCGCAACGTCCCTGACGTGGCCTGGCAACTCATCGACAGCCTGAAAGAAGGTGACTGCAAACCCACCACCCTGATACTCGATGGTGCCGTGAATCTGGCACCGAACCTGATTGCCGAGGACGGCTCGATCGCTTTGCGCATCACGCAGGAACCGTTCTCAAAGGAACTGTGTTACCGCTTCCAGAAGGCCCTGGTGTCGACATCGGCCAATATCAGCGGACAGCCTGCTGCCCAGAACTACTGCGACATCAGTCCGGAGTTGCTGGAGAAGGTCGACTACGTCTGCTGGAGCCGTCGTCAGGAACACAAGCCCCACCAGCCCAGCTGTATCATCCGTCTCCGCCAGAATGGCGAAGTGACCATCATACGCCCATGACAGATAAAGACCTCAGACCAGCCTGGCTCGTACGCCTGCACGAATGGCGTGTGCAGAACGTCAGTGACAAGATGTTCCTGCTCATCCTGGCGTTCCTGGTGGGGCTGCTGTCTGCTGTGGCAGCATACGTGCTGCATGGACTCATCAATGTCATCGTGGACCTCCTGACGGGACGCTTCCATGCCAACTCCTACAACTGGCTCTATCTGGTCTATCCCGTCATCGGCATCTACCTGACGTCACTCTTTGTGCGCTATGTCGTCAAGGACAATATCTCGCACGGCATCACGCGCATCCTCTACGCCATCAGTTCTAATCGCTCGCGGCTGAAGGCCCACAACACCTGGTCCAGCGTCATCGCCTCTGCCATCACCATTGGCTTTGGTGGTTCCGTGGGTGCCGAGGCGCCTATTGTGCTGACAGGCTCTGCCATTGGCTCGAACCTGGGAAAACTGTTCCGGATGGACAACAAGACGCTGATGACGCTCGTGGGCTGTGGTGCCGCTGGAGCCATTGCGGGCATCTTCAAAGCGCCCATAGCCGGACTGGTCTTTACGCTGGAGGTGCTGATGATTGACCTGACCATGGCCTCGCTGCTGCCCATCCTGGTGTCGTGCGTCACGGCAACGTGCTTCACCTATATCTTCAGCGGCAATGCCGTGCTCTTCTCCTTCCACCTCGACAGCGACTGGACGGTGGAGCGGGTGCCGGCATGCATCCTGTTGGGCATCACCTGCGGACTGGTGTCACTCTACTTCATACGCACAATGAATGCCTGCGAGGATATGTTTGCACGTTTCAAGGACAAACCCTACGTCAAGCTGGCTCTGGGCGGACTCATCCTCAGCACCCTCATCTTCCTCTTCCCGTCGCTCTATGGCGAGGGCTACCACAGCATCAACCTGTTGCTCAACGGCAGGACGGAGGCTGACTGGAACCAGTTGCTGGACGGCTCCTTGTTCTATGGCCACTCCGAATACCTATTATTATATATAGGTCTGGTGCTGCTGACCAAGGTCTTTGCCACCTCGGCCACCAACGGTGGTGGCGGCTGTGGCGGTACGTTTGCGCCCTCGCTGTTCATTGGCTGCTTTACCGGCTTCTTTTTTTCGCGCCTATGGAACATCCACGAGATAGGTGTCTATGTGCCCGAGAAGAATTTTTCACTGTTAGGCATGGCGGGCGTGATGTCGGGCGTCATGCATGCGCCCTTGACGGGCATCTTCCTCATTGCCGAGATTACCAGCGGCTACAACCTCTTCATGCCGCTGATGATAGTCTCCGTGGCCAGCTACCTGACCATTATCATCTTCGAACCCCACAGCATTTATGGCATGCGACTGGCCAAGCAGGGACGCCTGGTGACCCACCATACCGACCATGCGGTGTTGACGCTGATGAGTCTCGACTCTGTCATTGACCGTGATTATCAGGCGGTTGACCCCGATATGGAACTGGGCCAGATGGTTCATAAGATTAGTCGCTCGCAGGGTAAGGTGCTGCCTGTAACGGATGCTGCCGGCACCCTGTTGGGTGAAGTAAACATCCAGCGCATCCGCCACGTGGTGTTCCGTACCGAACTGTACCACCACTTCATGGCTTCGCAGCTGATGGTGCCTCCGGCAGCCATCCTGAGTGATGACACACCCATGAACGAGGTGATGAAGACCTTCGAGCGCACGCAGGCCGACTGGTTGCCGGTCCTCGACAGCAACCGCCACCTGAAAGGCTACATCTCCCGCAAGCGGATGTATGACATGTACCGCAAGATGGTCCACGACATGAGCCAAGACTAAGTCATTTATCAATTATAAAAGCGAATGCGTAAAACCGATTTAAGAATAGTGTTTATGGGCACACCGGAGTTTGCTGTGGAGACGCTGCAGGCACTGGTGGAGCATGAGTATAACGTAGTGGCCGTGGTGACACAGCCCGATAAACCCGTAGGCAGACACGGCTCGGTGCTACAACCCTCAGCCGTGAAACAGTATGCCGTGGAACACGGTTTGCCCGTGCTCCAACCAGAGAAGATGAAGGACCCGCAGTTTGTGGAACAGCTGCGGTCGTATCACGCCAACCTGCAGGTCGTGGTGGCGTTCCGCATGCTACCCGAGGTGGTATGGGCGATGCCGGAGTATGGTACCTTCAACGTCCATGCGGCCCTGTTGCCGCAGTACCGTGGTGCAGCCCCCATCAACTGGGCGGTCATCAATGGTGAGACGGAGACGGGTGTGACGACATTCTTCCTCGACCACGACATCGACACAGGGCGCATCATCCTGAAAAAGACGTTCCCCATTCCCGACGATGCCGACGTGGAGTATGTCTACGACGGTCTGATGCACCTGGGCGCCCAGCTCTGCCTGGAGACCCTCGATGCCATCATCGCTGCCAACGGCCATCCCGCCACCATCTCTCAGGACGAATTATCCATTATCCATTATCAATTATCAATTAGCGACAGCGCTAAGTCAATTAGCGAAGCGCTAAAGCCGGCTCCGAAGATTTTCAAGGAAACCTGCGAGATTGCTTGGACCAAGACCGCTAAGCAGGTCTATGACTTCGTGCGTGGATTGAGTCCCGTGCCAGGTGCCTGGACAACACTGGTCGATGCCGACGGCAAAGAGACCGTGCTGAAAATCTACAAGACCCGCAAAACCGGCACCCCCGCACTATCCCCCGGCACCATCAGCATCAACGGAAAAGCCCTCTGCATCTCGGCCCAGGACGAACAGCTGGAAATTGTCGAACTGCAGCTGGCAGGCAAGAAACGCATGGCGGCCAGCGACTTCCTGAACGGCATGAAGCACATCGAAAACTATCGCGTAAAATAAATTTGTATCTTGATATAATAAAGGCGTAGGCGGTTCGTTATAATAATAGATAACATAAAACATTTTGCCTATGCAACATTTTACTCAAGACGATTTTAAGCCTTCCCCCTCGACCATTCTGTTTGTCAAACAGTTTGCGAGAATGTGTAATTCTAAGAAAAACGTGAATAATGGCTACAATAGTTTCTCCGTCCCTGCTTGCTGCTGACTTCCTGCATCTGGACAGCGAACTGGACATGATTAACCGCAGCGAGGCTGACTGGCTGCACCTGGATGTGATGGACGGTGTCTTCGTCCCGAATATCTCTTTTGGCTTCCCCGTGCTGGAGGCTGTCGCCAAGAAGTGTCAGAAAGCCCTTGACGTACATTTCATGATTGTTCACCCCGAACACTACATTCAGCAGACGGCTAAACTCGGGGCCATGATGATGAATGTGCATGTGGAGGCTTGCACCCATCTGCACCGCACGGTACAGGAAATCCATCAGGCGGGCATGAAGGCTGGTGTGACGCTGAATCCCGCGTCCCCCGTGTCGCTGCTGGAAGACATCATCGGTGATGTGGACATGGTGCTGCTCATGAGTGTCAACCCCGGCTTTGGTGGACAGAAGTTCATCGAGAACACCATCCAGAAGGTACGTCGCCTGCGCCAGCTGATAGACGAGAGTGGTTCAAAGGCCCTCATCGAGGTGGACGGTGGTGTACAGCACGAGACGGCCCCACGCCTCGTGGAGGCTGGTGCCGATGTGCTGGTAGCTGGCAGCTATGTCTTCAAGAGCCCCACGCCCGAACAGACCATCCACGAACTTCGCTCCCTGCACTAACTGTCACCTTTCAACTATTTCTGCTATTTCCGCTATTTCTGCGGGACACAAGATCAGCCCTCCGCCCTCAGACATCAGACTTCTTAATTTCTGCTATTTCCGTTATTTCTGCGGGACCTACACTTCCAGGCTTAACTGGATGTTGTGCTGCTTGGCCATGCGCCGCATGTTGATCAGTGCGTAGCGCATACGGCCTAAGGAGGTGTTGATGCTGACACCCGTCATCTCTGCTATCTCCTTGAACGACAAGTCCTGATAGTAACGCATGTAGACCACCTCGCGCTGGGGGGCGGGTAGGGCTTCCATCATGTGACGCACGTCTTTCATCACCTGGGCATTGACATACTCGTTCTCGCGATTGATGTCCATCACGTCCTCACTGCGCAGGTTGCTCAGATCGTTATCTTCCGTCGGTTCCACAATGTGCTCGCTCTGCTGCTGGCGGTAGCTGTCCATAATGATGTTATGGGCGATGCGTGTCAACCAGAATTCAAATTTACCCGAGTCGGTGTATTTGCCTTCCTGCAGTCTGGTGATGACCTTGACGAAGGTGTCCTGGAACACGTCGTTAGCCAGCTCGGGGTCGCGAACCACGAACAATATATAGCTGTAGAGCTTTTGTTGATTGCGAGTTAATAACTCATCAAACGCTCTATTGTCTCCTCCTACGTAAAGCAAGGCCAACGTTTCGTCGGTCATGCCGTCATAATTCTTCATATTTCTTGTTGTTTATGAAGTAGAGTTTACGTCGATAGGCAATAAATTTTAGATGTTAGTTATTAACTTTTTTTGTTGTTCAGGGTGCAAAAGTAAATAAAAATATCAATTCAGCCAAATTTTTCTGCAATAAATTGCAAAAATCAAAGAAAATTCGTACCTTTGCAGCCGCATAGTGCTCTGTCTTGAGCAGAGTGCTTGCGCGCCATACAAGAATCACCGATATGGATGCGTTGCCAAATGCAAACCAGGATGATTGCCGATCTGAGCTTACCCTCAGCACTATCCCCGCAGCAAAGAGCGAAAACGGGGTGTCCGTAGGATACGTCCCAGACCCAACCAAGCGCTGGTATATTTTCAGAGTCTCTTACGGACGCGAGGACAAGGCATACGATTGGCTGGTAGACCAAAAGGTGTTCGCATACGTCCCCAAGCAATACGCCATCAACAAGACCACCAACAAGAAAGTGCTTGTCAGCATGATGAGCAACTTTGTGTTTGCCTATTTGACCGCACAAGATGCAGAACTCTACGTGAAGGGGACGACGACTGTCAAGCGCGACGACAAGGTGGAGACCCTCATCACCCCCATCCCCCGACTGACAGACATCCTCCACTACTACTACGACCACACCACGACGCTTGCTGACGGCATGAATCCCCCCACCACCATCAGGCGGGATGTGATGGAGAGTTTCATCAGGACCACCCTCCTTCACGACGAGCATGTCAAGATGGCCCGTAAGGACGAGGTCGTTTTCAAGACCAATACCGAAGTACGCGTGATTGCAGGCCGGTTCCAGGGTGTCATTGGCCGTGTTGTCAGGCACAAGCGCCAGCAGTGCGTAGCCATCCAGGTCACCAACCAGCACCTCTGCCTCACCGCCTACATCCCTTCCGACTTCGTCAGAGCTATCCCCTCATCATCTACTACTACGTGACAGGCGCCCGCCTTCTGCCAGTATGTCCCACAGAAAGAAAAGAAATAAAGGAAACTATTTCTGCGTATCAAAA
>CACXAG010000135.1 GCA_902765585.1 uncultured Prevotellaceae bacterium | reverse complement strand
GCCCGCTACAGCCGCGTCACCAATCGCTTCATGTACGACCAGCGCCGCCGCCGAATGGAAGTCGGCTTCCGCTTAGCGCTGAACCCCTAATAAGGGAAGCATAAATTGGTCTTTGGCTTTTGGAAACGATTGCAACGCCACACTCTGCACCTTTAGGTCAGAGAATATGAATAATGTGAATAATTTATCTCACGAATGCATTGCAACGCCACACTCTCAAAGAGAGAACGCCACACTCAGACCTTTAGGTCAGAGAATAAGAATAATAATTATTTAAATTCGTGGACAAAATTCGTAGTTATTATTCACATTCGTTTCCAAAAAATAATTGGGGATTATTTCTTGTTAATGTAGTCGGGGAAGGTCAGTGACCAGCGTGAAGTGCTCCAGCGGCGCTGCAGGCTCGCGAAGTCCGCCATTTTGTTGTACGGCAGGCGCTTTTGCAGCCAAGGACGGAGCACCTTCTCCTGCACGAAATTGCCATATAGCTCAAACTCCGAGAAGCCCGCATGGCACGTGCGGTCGTAGCTGTCCCGGATGGTCTTGATCCACTCGCTGCCGCCCAAAGCCTGATGCAGCCGTTCCAGTTGCTCCTTGTCGAACAGCATCTTATGGTCCACATACGACAACGTGGACAGCGGCAGGCCGGGCAGAAGGCGGTGAATGTTCTCGTAATAGGGGGGATGCTCCTCATAGCTCATGTAGAAGACGGTCTTTCCGTCGGCTGTCAGGAAGGTATGCGGGCGTATCAGCACGTGGTCGGCATCGATGCAGAGGTAATGCTGGCAGGTGCCCACGCGTCCGCTCAGCTTGACCAACTGTTGGAACAGCCACCCGCTGCGGTCGCGGACCTTTCCGTGGCTGTCGCGCACCTGGATGTCCAGGTCCTTGGGCGAGAAGCCGAAGAGCGAGGTCTCGTCAACAAACTGCAAGCCGTGCTGCCGGCAGAAGCTGACGATGCGGTCGTCGGCAGGTGCCACGAGGTAGATGTCTTGGATGGGATGTGCCACGCAATGGCGCACGCCCTCCAAGCACAGCGGCAGTATCTGCAGGTCCTTGGCTATCACAGGAATCACCACGTCGATAGGTTCCTTGGACGGAGCCAGCGCAGGATGCTTGCGCCAGGCAAACAGGCGGTATCTGATTTTTCTGAGTTGCGACATAAGTTATACCATGTTTCTAAACCAGTAGTCAAACAGTCGGAAACCCTCCATCGTCATCGCTTGCTCGTCGGCAGTGTCCATGCGGTAAAGGGGAATGTCCCGATACATCTGTGCCACCAGCGAAAAGGTGCTGGGAGGCCCTATGAGGTAGTCGCACTCAGAGAGCATGAACAAATCCTCCGGCGCACTGCCCTGCAGGTGGTGGACATGCACCTGGGGGCACAACTGCTGGAATCGCTCCTCCGTCACCGTGCCGTCGTTGGTCGAGAGATAGACGTGGATGTCTTTTTCACGATGCATCTCCGCAAAGCGGTTGATATGGCGGGCATAGATCTCGTCGTCAAAGTAGTACTGTCCGTCGCGCCACTCCTTGTAGTCACCCCGCCGGATATGCACGCCCAACCTCAACCCTGCCGCTAACATCTTGGCCTTGACGGGGTCCGTAATCTGGGCGTCGAGGGTGAAGAGCTGGCAAATCTCGTCGCGGTATTTCAGGAAGAGGTCGTAGTAGCGCACAAACCAGCCGCTGACTACGATGTGGCGGTGGCGCAACATCTTGCGCTCCAGGGCATCCTTGTCGCAGTCCTTGTACTTGAAGCTGGCAGTCGGCAACAGCCTCAGCGCAGCAGCATACTTCGCCAGCAGATACCAGCCAAAGCCCGTCAGCGGGGTATGGCAGATGTGGAAAAACTGGTACTTGTAGCTGAAACGCATAGAGATGACCTTGCGTCCATGCTCCCTGCCCCAGGCATAGACGTGGGCATACTGCAACAGGTTGTTGCACATCTGGCTCTTGTCGCGGGCAAATATCATGGCTGGCGGTTGGTAAAGTCAAGGTATTTCTTCAGGACGAGCAGCGAGATAAGCCGTTCGCGCCCCTTGTCCTGGAACTGTGCCACGTATTCGTGGGCGTGGCGGATGATGGCCTCTGCCTCGTCAGGGTGCTGGATGTAGTAGGTCAGCCGCTCCTCCAAATCTGAGAAGTCGGGCTTCACCTCTATATAATGGTAGTTGGGAACGAGCGTTCCCTCCATAAACCACGTCTCGCAGGTCAGTCGCGGCGTGACGGCAATGGAGTTCGACGACATCACCCACTTCAGGTTCGAGGCGACATCGTTGCCCTCCAGCGACATCACAAACTTATAGTCCAGGTGCTCGCCGATGGTCATCTTGCCGCTCTGCCACTCCGGATGCCCGTCGATGCTGTCGATAGAGGCGGCATCGACCATAGGCGTGCCAAACCACCGCTCCATGAAGAGCGCCCGGTTGGGCTTGACGTTGCCGTCCTTGGGATTGCCCACGTCACCCCGGAAGATGGCAACGTCCCGCTTGTCGCGCCAGGCCTTGTGGTCGTCGACAAACAGGAAGTGGCGCACCTTGTTCAGGTTCAGCACGACGGAGTTCTGGTTGTCGTCACCGATGGGACGGCTTTTCAGGATGGTGGGCAGGGGTTGCAGGTCGGCAACATCGCCCGGCGTCAGTATCCAGCGCAGGCGGGGGTCGAAGTAGCGTGCCGTCTCCATGGCGTCGTAGTAGTACACCTTGGGCTTGATCAGGGGCAGGTCCTGGATGCTGACGGCCTGACGGAGGAACGCCTCGCGGTCGAAGGGCGTCTGGGGCGTCAACTTGCAGTAGTAGTCGGCCCGCCGCAGAATGTCGTCGCGGTCAGCCCGCCGCTCTATCTGTTGCAGCATACTCTTCAGCAGCCGTCGTGTCACCCAAGTGGGCACGCAGCGACGCAGGTAGGCCTTGGCAAAGAATTTTGCCTTGCTGTTCTTGCCGCTGTGGAGCATATAATAGATTTTCCGCTTCTGCATCATGCTGCAAAAGTACGATTTTTCTGGCAAACTGGCAAAAAAGAGGATGATTATTTGCGTATTAACCACGAAATCACTACCTTTGTGCACGTAAAGACTTCCATTCGGATGAAAGTATTCTATTGCCTCCTATACACGGTTTTCTACTTGCTCTCACTGCTCCCGCTGAGAGTACACTACTTCATTTCCGACATCTTGTACTATCTGCTCTACTATGTCGTGAGGTATCGTGTGCGGGTAGTCAGGCAGAATCTCGCCACGTCGTTCCCCGAGAAGAGCGAGGCCGAGCGCAGGCGCATAGAGAAAGATTTCTACAACTTCTTCTGCGACTACTTAGTAGAGAGCGTCAAGCTGCTCAGCATCAAGAAGGAGACCATCAGGAAGCGGCTGGTGTTCAAGAACATCGAGGAAATCAACCGCTGCATCGAGGAGGGCCAGTCGTGTGCCGTCTACTTGGGACACTACGGCTGCTGGGAGTGGGTGACGTCGCTCCCGCTGTGGGTCACGCCCAAGGCGCAATGCGGACAGATTTACCACCCCATCGAGAACAAAGCCTTCGACCGCCTTTTTTTGCGCCTGCGCCAGCACTTAGGCTCGGTGAGCATCCCCATGAACGAGACGCTGCGCAAGCTGCTGGAATACAAGAAGGCCAACCAGCCTGTTATCATCGGCTACATCTCCGACCAGAAGCCCCTCTGGGTCAACATCCACCACTGGGTGGACTTCCTGAACCACGACACCCCCGTGCTGACAGGTGCCGAGCGCATTGTCAAGAAGTTCGGGCACGCTGCTTTCTACGGCGAGATGCGTCGCGTGCGCCGTGGCTACTACGAGATGGAGATGAAGCTGATAACCCGCGAACCGCAGGCTTTGCCCGACTACGAACTGACGGATGCCTACTACCGCTTCTTGGAAGAGAGCATCCGCCGCGAACCTGGTCTATGGCTATGGAGCCACAAGCGCTGGGCCCGCACCCGCGAGGAGTTCAACCGCCGCTTCGAGGTCGTTGACGGCAAGGTCATCGAAAAGAAGCAAGCCTAACTTTTTTCAGTTAGACGAGAAAACTCTTTCAGTTGAAAGAGAAAAGTTTTTCAGTAGGAAGAGAAAACTCGCTTAGTACTACGAGAAAAGGCAACGCACAAATTGCCTTAGGGCGTCAAGCGGTTTTGCGTCATTCGCTCCATATACTGCTGGATGATAGCCTTCACCTCGCGCTCCATCTGAGCCTGTACCGCCACCTGTCCCACAACGTTCTGCTGCATCAGGCGGTCTTCCAAGCGATAGACGGCCTTGGTCTTGGCGCCGTCGAACTGAAGGACATAGCCGTAGCGCACGTACTGATAGATGCCGTTGAGGTAGTTGACGGCCCAGCAGTCGTCAGCAGGAGTGTTGAGCACGTCGATGCCAAAGGCGAGGTAGGGTTTCTGGTAGCCCAACAGCCCGAGAACGGTAGGCAGGATGTCTATCTGCTGCGCCACCTTGTCAACCATGGTACCCTCTGGCTTGCTGGGGTCATATATAATTATAGGTGAGCAGAAACCGCCGAGGTCGGTCTGGTACTCAGCATGACTGCTCATGTTGGTATGGTCGCTGGTGAGCACGAAGAGCGTGTTCTGGAACCAGGGCTGCTTGGAGGCCGTCTGGAAGAAGCGCCCGATGGCCTGGTCGGTATAGCGGATGCACTTGTGTATTTCCTTTCCCTCTTCAGGGAAGCGCTCGCTGTACTGTTCAGGTACGACGAAGGGATGGTGGCTGGAGGCGGTGAAGACGGCTGTCATGAAAGGCTGCTGCATACGCGACATCTCCTCGGCATAGTACTGCAGGAAGGGCTCGTCCCAGATAGCCCACGTGCCGTCGAAGTCGTCAGTGCCATGCGCCGCCTCATACTCCGTGCGACCATAGTAGCGCTGGAAACCCGTCTTGCGGGCAAAGGCCTCGAAACCCATAGAACCATTCTGGGCACCATGAAAGAAGGCGGTCTGGTAGCCCTCTCCAGCGAGGATTCCTGCCAAGCCAGTGAAATCGTTCATGGACGAGGGCGTCAGGATGAAGGGCTCTACAAACATCGGGATGCTGCAGAGGATGCTGGGCATACCGTCGATGCTCTTGCGCCCATTGCAGAACGAGTAGCGGAAGGTGGTGCTATGGGCGATGAGCGTGTCGACGCAGGGCGTGTAACCCTGGTACTTGCCCCCATCCAAGGTTTTGTTGAGGGCACCGATATACTCGCGGCCAAAGCTCTCGACGATGAGGATGACCACGTTCTTTTTAGTGGTGAGAGGCGAGGGGTGAGCGGTGAGAGATGTGTTATGCTGCGGGGTATAGACGGCCGCCATATCGGCCTCGCTGTCAAAATAACGGGGGACGGTGAAGACGTTCTTGCCAATGGAGCGGTAGAGCGAGAAAGGCGTATTGAGCACCAGGACGGCCTCAACGGGACGGTCGACATACTGGTTGGCATTGGAAATGGTGATGGGGCGCACGGCAGTGGTAAAACCACCGCGGATGCCAGCAATAATGAACGGTACGAAGACTGCCAGCAGCACGACCTGTACCAAGGCATACTGCCACCAGCGGCCGCTCTGACTGCGCACACCAGCCTTGACGTAAAGACGCCACAACAGCCAGACTATCAACGCAAAGGCCAAAACCAGATACCAGTGGTTCAGAAACTCCGTGCCTATGATGCTGCCCAGATTGTTCTCGTTCTGGAACTCGCCAAAGACCGTCGTCGTGGTGCGGCGCATGGTATAGCGGAAGTAGACGGCATCCGCCAGGTTGAGGGCGAGGGCGATGGCGTTGACGACGAGGAAGTAACACTTGCTGACGCGCTGCCAGGGGGTGAGCAGCATCAGCAGGATATAGGGGATGTGGGTGACGAGGATGGCGGTGGTGTCGAACATCAGTCCGCCGCCTAACAGTTCCATCAGGTGGCCAAAGGTCAGGCCCTGCGAAAAGTAGCTGTAGTTGGCCAGCAGATAGATGATGCGTGCCAGCATATAGGTGGCGTAGGCCAGCAGCAGGTTGCACAGCGTGGCAGCCATCGGAGCGAAGAGTCCCAGTCGTCGTGTGTTCATAGAGAGATAAGAGATATGAGATAAGAGATATGAGATAATAATTGGGGGGTTGGGGGTGAGTTAGTCGAGACCGCGCTCTTTCAAGTCTTTCGTCGTGGCCTGTAGGATGGCCTTGCCCATGCGCTCCAATCGCTGGGGGTCGGTCGTCTCGTTGGCGATGACGCGCTGGGCATCGAAGTCGTAGGCCCAGAAGCCCGTGGAGTCAATAACAGAAAAGCCGTTGTCGTAGGTATGCCAGACGAAGGGGTAGCGGTAGGACGGACTGAGCACGTCGCGGCTCCAGCGGAACGCGCTGTGGTCGACGCCCATCTGCGACAGGAGCGTTGCCACCAGGTCGGTCTGGTTGCAGTAGCGGTCAAAGAGGTAGTGCCCCTTGACGGCGCCGCCCGTCCATACCAGCGGGATGTGGTTGCGCAGGGCATCGGCCTGCGTGAGTCCCGGCAGTTCCAGTCCGTGGTCGGGCAGCAGCACGATGAGCGTGTTCTGCCACTGAGGCGTCTTGCGCAAGCGGTCGACGAACTGTCCTATACACTGGTCGAGGTAGTAGAAGGCATTGTCCATCTCGTC
>CACXAG010000134.1 GCA_902765585.1 uncultured Prevotellaceae bacterium | reverse complement strand
GGCAATGGTGCACCGAAGCACTTCCTGTCGTGGAGCAACTCACTGCGCTATAAGAACTGGGACTTGTCGATGCTGTTCCGTTCTGCACTGGGCTTCAAGATCTTCAACATGCGTAAGTACGGCATGGGTCTGCAGGGATGTGGTACTGACAACGTGCTGCGTACCGCTTATACCGACTATGCCGACGTGAAGTCGGGCGGTAGCATCATCAGCAGCTACTTTCTGGAGAATGGTAACTACTTCAAGCTGGACAATGTGACACTGGGTTACAGTTTCACGCCCAAAAACCGCAAGGTGCTGGAGAGTCTCCGCGTCTATCTCTCTGCTAAGAATCTCTTCACCCTGACAGCCTATGAGGGCAATGATCCTTCGGTTGTCAACAGCAACGGTATCACACCAGGTGTGGACACCAACAGTGCCTACCCGCAGGCTACCAACGTCACACTGGGCGTCACGGTGAGATTCCACTAATTATAAACGAAAAGAAAATTGATATTTTTTATGAAAGCAATCAAATATAGCATCATAGCATTGGCAGCAGGTCTGGGTCTGTGTTCTTGCACCGACTTGGATGAGAAGACATACGACCGCATCGATGCTTCTGCCTATTATCAGAATGAGGCCAGTGTGCAGGGGGCCGTGGCTGCCATCTACAACCAGACATCGTCAACGCTGGCTGGTGAGAATTTTTTCCACCTGTCTGAATATCCTGCCGACCAGATTACCTGGCGCGTATGGAACGGTGGACTGTGGGGCTGGGATGAGGCCGCAAAGACCGTGCTGTCCTGGCAGAACTGGGGAACAGAGACCCCTATCATTGAGAACGCGTGGAGGGATGCCTGGACGGGCATCGGACTGGCTAACCTGCTGCTTAGCGACTTGGAGGGACTGAGTGCCGGCAGTCTGGGTATGAACGAGGCTGTGCTGGCCCAGTATGTGGCTGAGGTGCGCACGCTGCGTGCCTGGAACTACTACTGCCTGTTTGAACTGTGGGGCGGTGCGCTGCCGCTGAATACTTCTGCCGGCAGTAATGTGCCTGGTTCGGCTGACCCCGACTGGGACACGTCGTGCAGGAAGATCTACGACTTCATTGCCACAGAACTGGATGAGTCGTATGCTGTCTTAGGTAAGGACGATGCCCAGCATACGCTCGTCAATCGTGCCAACCAGGCCATGAACCGCCTGTTGAAGGCTCGTCTGCTGCTCAATGCACAGATATTCATTGGCGAGGCGAAGTTTGATGAGTGTGAGGCTCTGTCGAAAGAGATTATCAATGGTACTTATGGCAGTTACCAGTTGGCCGACAACTGGCGCGACGTGTTCAGCGTGGATAACGTGAAGTGTCCGGAGGTCATCTTCGCGCTGGCTGCCGAGGACGGCAAGGGTGCCACCAATGCCATCAGCAACATCCGCACGATGGCCATGATGCCCTATAACTATAATGAGTATTGCAACGGTATGGATAAGTACGACGGCATCGGTGCCTGGAACTGCGTCTGCCTCGTTCCTTCTTACGACAACACGGGAACCGTCCTGCCCACGGGTGGAACCATCGGTGCCAAGAGCTTCCTGGCTGACTACGGCGACAAGTTGGGTGCTCCCTATGAGCGCTTTGACGACCGCGACATCCGCAAACAGAACTATGTCTATGATGCAGCGACTGGCACTCACGGACCGGGTATGTTCCTGAAGGGTGCCATGCGGGCTGACTACGGTACGGGCAGTGCACTGCTGGCCGATGCCGACCGCGACGGTCAGGAACTGGTGTATGTTGATCAGGTAGGCACGTTCCAGAACATGGGACGCACGCTGGAGCCGGTGATGAGTCCTCGCTGGGGCGAGACCAACTCGGGCATCCGCATGATGAAGTATCCGCTCTATCCTGCTGAGACAGGCAAGGGCTTCAAGGACATTGATGACGTGCAGTTCCGTCTGGCTGAGGCCTATCTGAACGTGGCCGAGTGTGAGATGCGCAAGGGCAACAGCGCGGAGGCCAAGAAGTATGTGGATGCTGTGCGCCAGCGCTACTTCAAGAGCAGCGACCGCACCAATGCCCTGAGTATTCCCGGTCCCGGCTTCAATAACTTCGACATGGACTGGATACTCTCTGAGTGGGGCAAGGAATATCTCTGCGAAGGCAACCGCCGCCGCACCGACCTGCGTCGCTTCGACAAGTTCACACAGGGCCAGTGGTGGTTCTGGGGACGTAGCTCTGAGGACGGTTACGGACAGATGGCTGCCAAGCGCGACCGCAAGTATGAGTGGTATCCGCTGCCCGCCAGTGCCATCGCGGTTAATCCCGGACTCGTGCAGAACCCGAACTATTAATGTCAGTTAAGAATTTAAAAAGTTATTACTATGAATAAAAAGATATATAGTCTGATGTTGGCACTGCTGGCCCTGACGGGTGTGTTCAGCAGTTGCAAGAGCAACGACGACATCGTGTTCGACCACGAGCGTCAGCAGTTTGAGACGCGTGCCGACCGCATCCTGTTGGAATACATAGTACCTTTCGGCACCACGCCAAAGGAGGAAATCTATATCATAGGTGATTTTAATGGAGGCGAGGAGGCTATTGGCAATGAAGCGTACCTGCTGACCAAGGCAGAGAAGAGCGATGCCAAGTGGGGTGTCTATCTCGACCCTTCTACCTTCATCGGTGGCAAGACACTGGCTGACGGTTTCTCCTTCTACTCAAAGACGCAGGGTAAGGAATATACCATCATGGGCGAGGAGGCCATCCATTTTGACAATCCTGCCGTGGGTACCTTTACCAATGTCTGGGGACAGCGCTGGGAGGCTTACTACTGGGAAGGCGGCGAGGCTCCAGAACCTGAGCACGACGGTTTCTGCGTCTATGTGGACGACCAGACGGGCTGGGATGCGCTGACCCTCTATATGTGGGGTGACATCAACAACCTGAACGGCGACTGGCCTGGCATGCAGGTGACGGGTACGTGGAACCACGACGGCACCACTTGGAAGTACTTCGACTTCGGTGAGGAGAATACCGGACTGAACGAGAACCTCATCTTCAACAATGGCGGTGCAGGTGCTCAGTTGGCAGACTTCAACTTCACCATCGACCGTAATATCTACCTGCGCATCACTGCTGACGGTGTTGAGGAACTCACTCCAGAACCCGCTGTGATGCACGACGGCTATGCCTTGTTCGTACTGAACCAGTCGAGCCAGACAGAGCTGGCACTCTATGCATGGGGCGATGCCGAGGCATTCGGAGGATGGCCTGGCATGCAGCCTACGGGTACCCAGGTTATCAACGGCAACGAGTATATCTATTTTGATATGGGACAGGCTAACACCGGTCTGAACCTGAACCTCATTCCCAATAATAACAATGGCGGTGTACAGTGGGAAGGCAGTGACCTTAACTTCACCATCGACCACGACATCTACCTGCGCATCTTTGACGGTGGCTATGAGATTATCAGCAAGGACTATCAGCCCGGCGACACACCAGGTCCCGGTCCGGAGCCTGAGCCCGAGCCAACTGCAGAAGAGAAAGTCATCATTGCCGTGAAGAACAGTGTAGGCTATGCTGACCCACACCTCTACGTATGGGGCGACAGCGAGGCCTGTGGCGGCTGGCCCGGTGCTGCACCTGTCAAGGTGACCGACAACGGCTGGTGTCTGTTTGAAGTGCCTGCCAACGGCACGTTCCATCCCATTCTCAACGACAATGGCAGTCCGCAGGTGGACGGTCCTGAGGTGTTCACTGCAGGAAGCCACTTCTTCGATGTCACCACTGAGTGGGTGCTGTCCACCAACACGGTGACCATTCAAAACAATGCCGGCTATGCTGACCCACGGCTCTATGCCTGGGGATCGGGCGAGATCTACGGTGGTTGGCGCGGCATCAAGCCCACCAGCAATGAGAATGGCGTACTGGTATTCCCATTGCCCAACGACGGCGGCGAGTACAACCTCATCCTCAACGGTGAGGGCGAGGGTGTCCAGCAGGACATTGCCACAGTCATTGCCAACCAGAGTTATTCATTTACAACCAAATAGACCATGATTCATCAAAAACTATATGTAATGCTTATCGCTGTCCTTTGCCTGTTCGTTCAGGCAAAGGCAGCCGATGGGCTGACCGTGACCCCTTCCAGCAGAATGGTGTCCGAGAACTTCGACAGCATGTGGGATGCAGTCAAGTCTGAAGCAACCTTAACCATGCCCGACGGTTGGCGCATAGACCGCCAGATGGCAGCACCAAGGATGGTCGGCGCCTACAGCAATGCCGCTGCGGAGGTGATGTATACTGGCGGCACCAGCCTGGCCAGCAATGCCAAGAATGGTACGTGGAACTTCGGTTCCAGCGCTACGCCCTCTGACCGTGCCGTCGGCGGACTGTCAACGACGGTTGATGGAGGAACCCGCTGTGTCAGTGTGATGACGAAGCTCGTCAACGGTGGTACAGAGCCTGTCAACCAACTCACCATCAGCTACGATATAGAGAAATACCGCAAGGGCGACAATGAGGCCGGCTTTACCGTCCAGTTGTACTATTCATACAACGGAACCACCTGGAAGAAAGCAGGCGACGACTTCAAGACCACGTTTGCCAAGGACAACGAAACCCTCGGTGCTGAGGTAGTCCCCATCACCACGACGACAGTCAGCAACAAGACGTTGAACACAGCTGTCGCCGTAGGTGACGCCATCTATCTGGCATGGAATATATCCGTTTCCAGCGGAACGTCTCCCAACAAGGCGATGGGTCTGGCTCTTGACAACGTCAGTCTGACGGTTTCGTTCGGTGAACCACAGGAAGACCCCAACGCTGCAGATCCCAACCGTCCTCCCTTTGTCTCGTCAGGCATCTTCCTCCGTGGCGAGGTCAATGGTTGGGGAGCCGTCACAGAGTGGGAATTCTCCAACGAAGGTAACGGCACCTATGTGCTCTACGACAAGGAACTCTCTGGTGCCTTCAAGGTGGCAGATGCCAACTGGAGCTCTGCCTGCAACTACGGCAGCAACGGTTCTGCCATGACCGCCGACAAGCCCTATGCGCTGCTTTTGGGCACCGATGCCAATATCTCCTGTGCCTACACCTACGACTGTGCACGCATCCTGCTGACCATCACCCCCGATGGCGCTTCACTCCTGCTGGAGAGCAAAGCCGTAGAACCCGGCGAACCCTCCGTGCTCCAGTCCGTGGCGCTGATGCCTGCCGACGTGACGCTGGTGCCTCAGCTGCCTGAGAAGGTGAAAGTGTTGTCGCTGAACAATAGTCTCATCCACTACAACGATCAGGCTGCCATGTTCAACGATATTGCGCAGGCAATGGGCAAGGACGCCTGGTGGCTCAAGCACACCATGCTGGGCAAACCGCTGAGTACCCATTGGGACGAGGGCGACGGTCTGGGTGCAGACGGCACTCCCAGTGCCAAGATGCTTATTCGCAACGAGGCATGGTCGCACATCATCCTGCAGGAGCAGAGTGGACTGCCCCGTACCAATGTCGAGGCTTTCCGCAACAATGTCAAGAAGTGGGTGGAGTACATCCGCGATTACTGCCCGAACCCCAATGCCATCATCATTGTACCCCTGAACTGGGCCTACAGTGGCGACTGGGCAAACTTCACCGATTTCAACAAGATGTTCCTTGACAACTATCTGAGTGTGGCTCGTGAGACGGGTGTCACCATCTGTCCAGTAGGTGTCGCCTACCAGCAAGTGTACGACGACAAGGGGGCCGAGGGCATTGCACCTTGGTTCCAAGACGACCGTCACCCCACAGACATGTCTACCTATATGGCTGCTTGCATGGAGTATGGTCTCATCTTTGGCGTCGACCCACTCACCATCACCTCTCATCCTGATGCAGTGAGCGATGCTGACGCTGCAGCTATGCGCGCTTACGCCTCGAAGGCCCTGAAGGGTTTCACCAATATTGTTGACCATACGGCAGCGACCGTACGCTATCAGGCTGTCGGTTTCGACCAATACGGCAAAGAGATGGATGCTCCAGCCGACTTTGACTATGCGCTGACTGCTGGTGGTACGCTCGATGCCAGCCATGTCTTTAAGAGTAATGGCACAGAGGGTACCTATCAAGTTACTGCCAAGAACGAAACCTACAATCTCTCGGCTACCGTCAAGGTGGCTCATGCCGAGACACAGGTGGTGACCTTCCCCGCTATCGAGTTGAATGCTGACAAGCTTTCTGCTCAGGAGGATTTCAATCTGATGGGTACAGCTGCCGATGCCACGCTGCCTACAGCCTGGCGCATCGACCGCCAGACCTCTGCTCCCCGCACGTTAGGGGCCTATGCTGTTGCTTTGGACAAGACCATGTATGCCGGTGGCGCCAGCCTGCCCTCCAATGCCAAGAACGGCCTCTGGAACTTCGGACAGGACGACAGCAGCGACCGTGCCGTAGGAGGCATCACCACCGGTGTAGCCGATGGCACACGTTGCGTCAATGTCTATGCACACTTCCTGAACACAGGTGTCAAGAACATCGAGGACCTGACCATCAGCTACGATGTCGAAAAGTACCGCAAGGGCAACAATGCCGCTGGTTTCACCGTTCAGATGTACTACTCTCTGGATGGTCGCAACTGGACATCAGCAGGCAACGACTTCTGTACGACCGTAAGGTCTGTCAGTGCTGTACTGGATGCCAAGATGCAGCCTGGTGTCGACTTCTATCTGGCGTGGAACATCACTGTCACCTCTGGCGACAATGCTGCCGGTGCCATGGCGCTCGCCATCGACAACTTCCAGCTGACGGGCAAGCTGCCTGCCGTGCCTACCGCCAAGCACTATGTCTATGTCATAGACGAGACGGGCTACGATGCACTGGGCCTCTATGCCTGGGGCGATGGTGAACTCTTCGGTGCATGGCCTGGTGAGAACTGGGTAGACGAGAAGACCATCGACGGCCAAGTCTACAAGGTGTTCCTGCTCGATGCGGAGAGTGGCTCCTATCATCTCATCTTCAATAACTGGAACAATGGAAAGCAGCTGCCGGACTTCGATATAACCGCCAATCGCGACTACTATCTGCGTGTCACAGCTACAACAGTGACTGAGGAGACCACCAACAGCATTCAGTCCATAACCGCTGCCCGCACAGCAGACAGCAACATCTATGACCTGCAAGGACGCAAGAGGGGTACTGTGGGCGACCGTCTGCCCAAGGGACTCTATGTTTTCAATGGAAAGAAATATGTCATACAATAATCCTATTCAAAAAAAAGATGAAGAAATACTTTTTATCACTGCTTTCCCTGGCACTCCTGCTGACTGCCTGTGACCCTGGCAAGGGACAGTTTACGGTTGACAATACCCAACCAGTCTCGCCAGAGAACCGTGTCATCTATCAGCTGAACGTCGGTGCCTTCACCCCTGAGGGTACGTTCAAGGCGGCACAGGAGCAACTGGGACGGCTCGACACGCTGGGCATAGACATCCTGTGGCTCATGCCCGTCTATCCGCGTGGAGCCACCATGCACAGCCCCTATGCCTCGATGGACTTCCAGGCTGTCAATCCTGACTATGGAACGGTGGCCGACCTGAAGGCCTTTGTGGCTGCAGCCCACGAGCGTGGCATGAAGGTGTGGCTCGACTGGGTGCCCAACCACGTGGCTGTGGAGAATCCGTGGGTGATGGAACACCCCGAGTATCTTACCAAGGACGCCAAGGGTCAGATGATTCACCCCCACGGCTGGGGCGATGTCTACGAACTGAACTATCAGGACGAAGGACTGGTCAACGCCATGAACTCGGCCTTGAGGTTCTGGACAGAAGAGTGTGATGTGGACGGTTTCCGCTGCGACTACGTGTCAAGTCCCACCATCCCCGTTAGCTATTGGCAGAACATCATTGCTGAGCTGAAGAGCAAGAGTCCCCAACGACCAGTCGAGTTCCTCAGCGAGACCGACATCAGCAATCCGGAGAACATCCGTATCGACTCCTGCGGCTTCGACTACGACTATGCCTGGGACCTGCAGGGCGAGCTGGCATGGAAGTTCAAGGACAGCCATAGCGCCGACAGCCTGAAGATGATACTCGACAAGTTTCTGACAGGCTCGAAGGCCATCAAGAACCGCCGCATGGTCTATCTGACCAACCACGACCAGAACTACAACGACGGCGGTCACACGCTGCGCGATTTCTATGGCGACAACCGCTATGCGCTCACCGTGCTGGAATTCACCTTCTACGGCATGCCGCTGCTCTATCAGGGACAGGAGATCGGCGATCCCGACACACTGAACTACTTCACCGATGCCAAGGTACAATGGAGCAAGGCAGACCGCAAGATGCAGCACCTGGTGCGCACCCTCGTGGCGTTGCACCACACTCAGCCCTCGCTGGCTGCCGATGCTCCCGTGGAATACCTGCCCGTCAGCGAACCCACGGTGCTGGCCTATCGGCGCGGTCCCGTGGTGGTGCTGCTGAACTTAGGCACCGCTCCCTGTTCCGTCAGCAGCGACGGCATGGCTGCCGGCACATATACCCAGTGGCTCAACAGCCAAACCATCACAGACGGTCCGTCAGCCACTGACGTCACTCTCGATGCAAATGCCCCCATCAGCCTGGAAGGCAAGGGCTTTGCAGTATTCGTAAAACAGTAATGACCTGCT
>CACXAG010000133.1 GCA_902765585.1 uncultured Prevotellaceae bacterium | reverse complement strand
CACTCTTATAATGTGGCACAAAAGGACGAGAAGTTTGCAGAGGCACTCTGCAAAAGCGACTGCCTGATTCCTGATGGTGCATCTATCGTCAAGGCTTGCCGATGGCTGAAAGCGAAGTCGCAGCCCAAAGAACGCATCGCTGGTTGGGACTTGTTTCTTTTCGAGATGAACAATCTCCAAAAGAAAAATGAAAAATTAAAAATGAAAAATGAAAAGTGCCTGAAGGTGATGTTCTTGGGTTCGTCGGAAAAGGTGCTGACGCTGATTCGCCAGCGGGCAGCCATTGATTACCCCAATCTGGAGGTGGCCACCTATTCCCCACCCTACAAGTCGGAGTTCTCGGAAGAGGACAATCAGGCGATGATACAGGCTATCAACAACGCCAATCCCGACCTGCTGTGGATTGGTATGACGGCACCGAAACAGGAGAAATGGGCTTACCAGCATTGGAACGAACTCGACATCCACTGCCACTGCGGCACCATAGGCGCTGTGTTTGACTTCTACGCTGGTACGGCACGTCGCGCTCCGCTGTGGTGGCAAGAACATGCTTTGGAGTGGCTTTATCGCCTGCTGACAGAACCCCGACGTATGTGGCGACGCTATGTGATTGGTAACCCACTGTTTCTGTGGAATGTGATGAAAGAGAAAATCAAGAAAAACGATGACACCCATTAGGAAATTTGTACTTCTATTGCGTCGTGGGATGGGACTGAAGACCAAAGACGGTCAGCAGCCTATGCCTGACATTGACGGTGAAGAAGAGTGGCAACTGATGATGCAGCTGGCCAAGGAGCAAACCGTCCAGGGCGTGATGGAACGGGGCATACGGATGATGACGGAAGAGCAACGTCCACCACGAAAGATATACATGGGAGCCTTTATGTTGAGCGAAAAGATAGCAAAAGCCAACAGAAAGGTGGATGCTGCCTGCGTCAAGGTGGCAGCCATGCTGAATGAGGCCGGGATGCCTTGCTGCATACTGAAAGGGCAGGGCGTTGCCCTCACCTACCCTGACCCAACGGCACGCGTGCCGGGCGACATCGACGTATGGGTGATGGCGCCACCGAAGCAGGTCATCGCCTTCGCACGAAAAGCCCGACCTGACGCCTTTGCGTGCTATCACCATGTAGAGTATGCGAAATGCGACGGCATAGAGGTGGAACTGCACTACCGACCGGCATTCCTCAACAATCCCATCTACAACAGCCGACTACAGCGGTGGTTCTTCCGCGAGGCTTCCGCACAGGAGGAACACCGCATGGAACTGCCCCATGGCGCGGGAGCAGTGAGCGTGCCCACCAATGCCTTTAACCGCATCTTCCAGATGGTACACATCATGGACCATGTGATACACGATGGCATCGGTATGCGACAGATGATGGACTACTATTTCCTGTTGCGGCAGGGTTTCACAGAAGAGGAGCTGCTGCACGACGTACAGCTACTTCGGCAATTTGGACTCTATCATATTACGGGGGCTGTCATGTTTGTCATGCGGCAACTGTTCGCCATGCCCAAGCGACTGCTGCTTGTGCCACCGGACGAGCGTCGCGGCACCTTCCTGATGAACGAGATTCTCTATGGAGGAAACTTCGGACACTATAATCCGCAGTCTATGCAGGCACGTACGCCATGGAGCAAAAACATGCTGCGGCTGAAACGCGACTGGCGACTACTGACCATTTTTCCTTCTGAGTGCCTTTGGGAACCCGTTTTCCGCTGGTGGCACTTCTTCTGGCGCCAACTGCATTAGCCTGCCCAAAGGGCACCTGCCTATGGCTGCTCCATTTTGCAGGGATTGTCTTGCGTGCGATACTTTTGCAGTAGGGGTATCTCCTCACATAATGCGTCAGCCAGTCGGCTGGCCACTTCGTGGGCACCATACATATTATAATGTGTATTATCCTGACGGCCGCCTGGCACGCCAGGATGTTCACCGGGCTTGTACCACATGTGCAGCTTCTTCGAGCCTTCCACGCCTAACGACTGTTCCAGGTCGTGGGTAATCTGATTGGCATCGACGAAGTAACAGTGCATGCGCTGTGCCACGTCACGCGGAGCCACCCGATAAAGTCCATGGGTGTCTACCAGCGTGTCGCCTTCCACCATCTTCATACCGTCCTTGAAAGTGGTGTTGCGCAGTGCCTCGTCATCGGCATTGGCGGGGGCAGCAACCATGAAGTTGCGACGCACCACACAGTTCATCAGCACAGGGATGCCACCCCGCTCACGGGTCTCGCGTACAAATTTCGCCAGATTGTAGTCGAACGTCGACCCTGGGTCGGTATGACGGTCGGCCTTAGGTTTCTCGTCGTTGTGTCCGAACTGAATGATGACATAGTCGCCAGGCTTCATCAGCTCCAGCACCTTGTCCCACCGGCCCTCGTCAATAAAGCTCTTTGACGAGCGTCCGTTCACGGCATGGTTGTCCACGCGGATGTACTGGTCATCAAAGTAGCATTGCAGCGCCATGCCCCACCCTCTTTCGGGCGAACCCTTGGAGAGGTCTTTCTTGGCAGCTGTTGAGTCACCAATAATAAAAATGGTTGTCACCTTGTCCTTCGTCATCGAGGTGAGTACCAGCAGCGCCAGCGCTGCCATCAGAACTTTCTTCATCATACTTGTTGTTGTCGTTTTGGTTTATTACTATACATTAATTACTTTGTGCAAAGGTACGAAAAAGTTTGGTTACAAGCAAATGAATCACTATAATTTCGTTTTTCACGCAAGAGAAACAAAAAAATTTGCTAATTAGCAAATAAATTCCTATTTTTGCAAAAACTAAATACCAAAAAGATATGAAAGCAAACAGAATCTGGCTCATCGTAGCCCTGATGGCACTGTGTGGAATGGCAAGTGCCCAACAACAAGAACGTAAGAAAGTAGCTGTCGTGCTGAGCGGTGGCGGTGCAAAAGGCATGGCGCACATCGGTGCGCTGAAAGTGATTGAACAGGCGGGAATACCCATTGACATCGTTACCGGCACGTCGATGGGCAGCATCATCGGTGGTCTCTATGCCATCGGTTATAATGCCAACTCACTCGATTCACTGGTGCGTGCCCAGGACTGGAGCTACGTCATCACTGACAAGGAGGACCTGGCACACCAGAGTCTGGATGACCGCAAGAAGCAGTACACTTACGCCCTGACCAGAGGTGTCACCATAGGTAAGAGCAACCTGGACGACGGTGGACTCATCAAGGGCAAGAACATCTCGGAACTCTTCCTGCATCTCTGTACCGGCTATACCGACTCGCTGGACTTTAGCACAGACCTGCCTATACCTTTTGCCTGCGTAGCCACCAACATCGTGGACAACAGCGAGTACGACTTCTATAGCGGAAAGCTACCCCAGGCCATGCGTGCCTCGATGGCGATTCCTGGAGCCTTCTCGCCCGTCAGGCTGGGCGATATGGTGCTGGTCGACGGAGGACTGCGCAACAACTATCCCGTAGATATCGCACGGGAGATGGGTGCCGACATCGTCATCGGTGTCACCCTACAGGGCAAAGGCAAGACCGCTGACGACCTGGTACACACTACCGACATCCTGAGCCAGCTTATCGACGTGAACTGCAAAAACAAATACGACGATAACCTCCGCATTACTGACCTGGCCATCCGTGTCAACACAACCGGCTATGGTGCCGCCAGTTTTAATGCTGCCGCCATCGATACCCTCATCCGTCGTGGCGAGGAGGAGGCTCTCAAACACTGGGATGATCTGATGGCCCTGAAAAAGGTCATTGGCATCGACGACAGTTTCCACCCCCTCATTCACCAGCCCATACGCCCTGCGGTCATGACCGAGCGACACCACGTTGCCAGCTACAAATTCGAGAACATGACACCGCAGGACGAGCGATTTCTTCGCCAAAAATTTCACCTGAACAAGCTCGACAGCATCGATGCCAAACTGATGCAGCAGATTACCACCAGCATGCGCATCGACCTTTTCTATCAGACGGCAGAATGTCGCTTGGAGCCTGTCGACAAAGAGAAGGCTGCTGCCACCAGGCGTCGGGCACCCAACTTCAGACGATCAGCATTCAACGTCAACCTTTCTATTCAGGATGACGCCTGCGTCGTTCTTTCTGCCGGTAACCGCAAGACGGCACAGCTCTATGCCGGACTGCGCTACGACAATGAGGAGTATGCCGCTGTGCAGTTAGGTGCTGATTTCCCGCTGCGTACTGCCATACCTGTCTATACGGACGTTACAATCCGGTTAGGCAAGCGCCTCATGGCACGGGGAGAGTTCACCCTACACCCGAGTTTCTTCACCCGTCCGAAAATCGACTATGCCTTCCGACGCAACGACATAGATGTGTATATCGGTGGTGACCGCGACTACAGTATCCGCTACAACCACCATCAGGCCAACTTCGTACCCATCAATTTCGACATACGCAACTTCAACCTACAGGCTGGGCTGCGCTGGGACTACATGCACTACCGCAGCAAGCTCGTGGCGTCTGAACTGACCAAACTGCAGCTCGACAACGACCACTACTTCAGCTATCACGTCAAGGTCAACTACAATAGCGAGAACAACTGGTTGTTCCCCACACGCGGCTCACGCTTCAAGGCAGAGTATGTCTACATGACCACCAACATGGCCGAGATGGACGGTAAGCCGGGCATGAGCGACATCAACGCCAACTGGCGCACGTCGTTCAACATCGGCAAGCGGTTTACCCTGCAGCCCATGCTCTATGGACGCCTGCTCTTTGGAGCCAACATCCCACTGGTGTTCGGCAACGTCATAGGCGGTGAGTGGTTCGGACACTACATGGAGCAGCAGATGCCCTTCGTAGGCATCAGCAATATGGAGTACATCGGGAAACAGTTCCTGGCAGCCCAACTACAGGGGCAGCAGCGCATTGCCGACAGCCACTACGTGTTGCTGCGAATGGCAGCTGCCCAGCAGTCAGACAGTTTCAAGGACACTTTCGACCACAAGACGCTCCTTGGCGTACAGGCTGCCTATTACTATAACACCATGTTTGGTCCCCTCGGAGCTGCCCTTGGCTACAGCAACCACACGCGCAAACTCTCCTTCTACCTCAACTTAGGATACGAATTTTGAATTAAGCAATTGCTGATGCCAGTTCGTCTGGCGTCAGCAGTTGCTGTTCGCCAGTCTCCATGTTCTTCAGCGTCACCTTGCCAGCATTGATCTCGTTCTCGCCAGCCAGGACGACGAAGGGAATCTGCTTGGCGTTGGCGTATGACATTTGCTTCTTCATCTTCGCGCTGTCGGGGAAGATTTCAGCACGGATACCTTGTGCGCGTACCTTATTTAATATAGGCAGGCAGTAGGCTGTCTCCTTGTCACCGAAATTGATGAAGAGCACCTGCGTAGAGGTGACAGAGTCCTTGGGATAGAGGTCGAGCTGATTGAGGACGTCGTAGATGCGGTCGGCACCGAAGGAGATGCCCACGCCCGACAGGCCAGGCATGCCAAAGATACCCGTGAGATTGTCGTAGCGACCACCGCCCGTAATGGAGCCAATCTGTACGTCAAGGGCTTTGACCTCGAAGATGGCACCGGTATAGTAGTTCAGACCGCGGGCCAGCGTCAGGTCGAGCTGGATTTCGTTTCTGAGAGGTGAGAGGTGAGAGGTGAGTGGTGAGAGAATGGCACGGGTCTCCTCAACCCCACGCATACCGGTCTCAGAAGAAGCGAGGACGTCGGCGATGGTGGCCAGCTTCTCGTCGTTGGTACCACTGAGCATGATGATGGGCTGCAACTTCTGGATCTGCTCCTCGGTGAGGCCATCCTCGCGCAACTCCTGGTTGACATTGTCGATACCTATCTTGTCGAGCTTGTCGATGGCGACAGTGATGTCGACAATCTTATCAGCAGCACCAATGACCTCAGCTATGCCAGAGAGGATTTTCCTGTTGTTAATCTTAATCTGCACGCGGATGCCGAAGCGCGAAAAAACCTCGTCGACAATCTGCATCAGCTCCACTTCGTTGAGCAGTGAGTCACTGCCTACGACGTCAGCGTCGCACTGGTAGAACTCGCGATAGCGACCCTTCTGTGGACGGTCGGCACGCCATACGGGCTGAATCTGATAGCGCTTGAAAGGCAGCTGCAACTCTTCGCGGTGCATCACCACATAGCGGGCGAAAGGCACGGTGAGGTCGTAGCGCAGTCCCTTCTCGCACATCTTCGATGCCAGATGCAGGGGATTGCGGGCCAGCAGTTCCTCGTCGCTACACTTAGACAGGCAGTCGCCAGAGTTCAGCACCTTGAAGAGCAGCTTGTCACCCTCCTCGCCATACTTGCCCATCAGCGTCTGCAATGTCTCCATGGCTGGTGTCTCAATCTGCTGGAAACCATAGAGGGCATAGACCTCGCGGATGGTATTGAAAATATAGTTGCGCTTGGCCATCTCTACGGGGCCAAAGTCGCGCGTTCCTTTTGGAATACTTGGTTTGTTCATTGTATATCTTTTTTGCAGCGGACAACAGCGGACTTTTACGGATTTTGTCCGTGTTAGTCCGCTGTTGTCCGCTGCTATTAATTGGTCTCGAGTTCCTTTTCGAGGAAGGCGATATAGTCCTTAAACTGCTGAGGGAACTGGTCCTCGCTGGTGAACTGTGTCATGTCAGTCTTCCAGCCGGGAAGCTCCTGATAGACAGGCTCTATGCCCTTCTCGATGTCATAGGGGAAGTCGCGGGTTTCGACGCCATTAACCTTGTATGACGTGCAGGCCTTGATGGTGTCGAAGCCATCGAGAACGTCGCTCTTCATCATGATGAGCTTCGTAACGCCATTGACCATGATGCTGTAGCGCAGGGCCACGAGGTCAATCCAACCACAGCGACGCTCACGACCTGTGACGGCACCGTACTCATGACCCAAGTCGCGAATGAGCTTGCCCGTCTCGTCGAACAGCTCCGTGGGGAACGGACCGGCACCGACACGCGTGCAGTAGGCCTTCATGATGCCAAAGACCTCGCCAATCTTGTTGGGACCAATGCCCAGACCCGTGCAGGCTCCGGCACAGATGGTATTGGACGACGTGACGAAGGGGTAAGAGCCAAAGTCGACGTCGAGCATCGTACCCTGGGCACCTTCGCAGAGAATGCTCTTGCCAGAGCGCAGCACCTGATTGATTTCGTGCTCCGAGTCGACCAAA
>CACXAG010000132.1 GCA_902765585.1 uncultured Prevotellaceae bacterium | reverse complement strand
GCCGTTAGCGGCAGCACGTCGTTCCTCATCAACAACGACGTCACCTCCACTTCTGGCAAAAACAAGAAAGCCCAGCAACTGGGCATCCCTATCATCTCCGAGGACGAGTTCCTAGCCCGCTTTCTTACCTCTTAAGTTTTACCTCTTAAATCTCACTTCTCACCTCTAAACAATGACCATCCTGACAATGATGCTCCGTGCAGCACGGCCAAGCCGCATCAGTGATATGCGGGCCGTCGCCAAGCCCTTCTGGATTCCAAAGGGCTACGATGGACTGACCTTCTTCGGACACATCATCACCCATAATCTGGAGGATGCAGAGGACTTCAACCGCGGCTTCAACGCCATCAAGAACCATGAGATGATACACCTCTATCAGGCCCGTGCCTGTCACGACTCGTGGATCCGCTTCTACTGGCGCTACCTGCGCTACTGGATACAGGCCTCGCGCTACCGTCGACGGATGAAGAATGCCGGCTATCTGCTGAACCCCTTCGAAATAGAAGCCTATCGCCACATGCACGACCTCGACTACTTGAAAGACAAGCCCAACGGCACCAACGGTTGGCAACAATATGCCCAGATGTCGCTGGAAGAGCGCCTCAAACTATATCAACGACATTAGAAAAGAAATAAACGCCAAAAACTTTGGTCACCTAAAAAATTATTACTATCTTTGCAATCTGAATATATTAACTCATCATAACACTACTATGAATTATTACAGCACCAATGGTAAAGCTCCCATTGCCGACCTCGAGAAGGCAGTAGTGAAAGGATTGGCAGAGGACCGCGGTCTCTACATGCCAGAGAACATCTACAAGTTACCCCAAGTATTCTTCAACGACATCGACAAGATGAAGTTCCAGGACATCGCGTACAACGTGGCCAGCAACTTCTTTGGCGACGACGTGGACGGGGATGCCCTGCAAGACATCGTCTACGACACGTTGTCGTTCGATTGCCCTGTGGTGAAGGTTAGCGACAACATCTATGCGCTGGAACTGTTCCACGGCCCGACGCTGGCCTTCAAGGACGTCGGTGCCCGCTTCATGGCACGCCTGCTACAATACTTCCTCCGCCAGGGCAGTTCAGCATGTGGCTGTGCCACAGCCACAAACGGAACGGTGAACGTCCTCGTGGCCACCAGTGGCGATACGGGAAGTGCTGTGGCCAACGGCTTCTTAGGCGTGGAAGGCATCCACGTCTATGTGCTCTACCCCAAAGGCAAGGTGAGCCCCATTCAGGAGTGCCAGTTCACGACGCTTGGCAACAACATCACAGCTGTTGAGGTCGATGGTGTCTTCGACGACTGTCAGGCACTGGTGAAGTCGGCCTTCATGGACGAGGAACTCAATAAGCACATGCGTCTCACATCAGCCAACAGCATCAACGTCGCCCGTTTCCTGCCGCAGGCTTTCTACTACTTCAATGCTTATGCTCGCATCAAGGAACAATTGCCAAATAGTCAAATGGTCATGTGCGTGCCCAGCGGCAACTTCGGCAACATCTGCTCGGCACTCTTCGGTCATGAGATGGGACTGCCTATCAAGCGTTTCATTGCCGCCAACAATGCCAACGACGTGTTCTTCCAGTACCTGAAGACCGGACGTTACGAGCCGAAGCCCAGCATCCAGACACTGGCTAATGCAATGGATGTTGGTGATCCGTCGAACTTCGCCCGCATCATCAACCTCTACAGCCAGAACAACCAGTTCACGCCAGAGGCCACCCACTACCGCATTGCCAACCTCATCAGCGGTGCCACCTATAGCGACGAGCAGATTGCCGAGACCATGCGCAAATGCTATAGCGAAACGGGCTATATACTTGATCCTCACGGTGCTTATGGCTATCGTGCGCTTCAGGAAGGGCTCCGCGAGGGCGAAGTCGGTGTCTTCTGCGAGACTGCCCACCCGGCTAAGTTCAAGGAAAAGGTTGACAACATCTTGGGCATCGACATCGAGATTCCCGCCCGTCTGCGTGCTTTCATGGAGGGCAAGAAGCAGAGCGTACCCATGACCAAGGACTTCGCTGACTTCAAGGCCTACCTGATGCAACAATAAAATATACAAAGGTGAAAAGGTAAAAAAGTAAAAAACTGTGCCCCTGTGCGCAAACGTTAACGTGATTAATTGCGAGAAATTGATACGTTATTCGAAAAACATTCACTAACTTTGCACCACGAAACAAACAAACTATTTAAATTAAGATATAATTATGTTGAAACCGTTAAACAAAAATTTCGCTCCTAAGAGCGTGATGCCTGAAAAGGTGATTCAGTTCGGTGAGGGTAATTTCCTCCGTGCATTTGTTGATTGGATTATCTGGAACATGGACCAGAAGACCAACTTCAATGGTTCTGTAGTTGTCGTTCAGCCTATTGATAAAGGTATGGTTGAGTGGCTCAACGGTCAGGACTGCCTGTACCACGTCAATCTGCAGGGCCGCGAAAATGGCAAGCCAGTCAACTCGCTGGAGCGCATTGACGTCATCAGCCGTGCTCTGAACCCCTACTCTCAGAACGATGCCTTCATGGCACTGGCCGACCAGCCCGAGATTCGCTTTGTCATCTCGAACACCACTGAGGCCGGTATCGCCTTCGATCCCGCCTGCAAGCTGGAGGATAAGCCCGCCAGCAGCTATCCCGGCAAACTGGTTCAGTTGCTGTATCGTCGCTACCAAACCTTCAACGGTGATCCCACGAAGGGTCTCATCATCTTCCCCTGCGAGCTCATCTTCCTGAACGGCCACGTGCTGAAGGATTGCATCAACAAGTACATCGAACTGTGGCAGTTGCCCGCTGACTTCAAGAAGTGGTTCGACGAGTGCTGCGGTGTATACGCTACTCTCGTAGACCGTATCGTGCCGGGATTCCCCCGCAAGGAGATTGCCCAGATTCAGGAGAAGGTTGGCTATCGCGACAACCTCGTCGTACAGGCCGAGAACTTCCACCTATGGGTTATCGAGGCTCCGAAGGAGATTGCTCAGGAGTTCCCTGCTGACAAGGCTGGCCTGCACGTGCTGTTCGTTCCCTCAGAGGAGCCCTACCACAAGCGTAAGGTGACGCTGCTGAATGGCCCGCACACCGTACTGAGCCCCGTGGCCTTCCTGAGTGGTGTCAACATCGTTCGTGATGCCTGCAACCACGAGGTCATCTCGAAGTATATCCACAAGGTGCAGTTCGACGAGCTGATGCAGACACTCGACCTGCCGATGGAGGAACTGGAGAAATTTGCTGGCGACGTGCTGGAGCGTTTCGACAACCCGTTCGTCGACCACCAGGTGACCAGCATCATGCTGAACTCATTCCCCAAGTTCCAGGCTCGCGACCTGCCTGGCGTGAAGACCTATCTGGATCGCAAGGGCGAGCTGCCTAAGGGTCTCGTCTTCGGTCTCGCAGCCATCATCACCTACTACAAGGGTGGCAAGCGTGCCGACGGTGCAGAGATCATCCCCAACGACGATGAGAAGATCATGGCTCTGCTGAAGGAGCTGTGGGCTACTGGCGACACGCAGAAGGTGGCCGATGGCGTACTGGGTGCTGAGTTCATCTGGCAGGAAGACCTCAACAAGGTTGCTGGCCTGAACGCTATGGTCAAGCTCTTCCTCGACCTGATTCAGGAGAAGGGAATGCTCGAGGCTGTCAAGACTATCCTCTAAAAAGAGCTACACATTATTTATATAAAAGCAGAGCGTATGGCTTCCATACGCTCTGTTTTTGTTTCATTTTTGTTGTTTCCCGTAACATCTTCTTAAAATAATCTTAAAAACCTCGCTAGTATAGAAAATAATATGTATATTTGCAGAATCATTTGCAAATTAACTAATCTCATATATTAACTATACATTTTTTTAAAAGATTATGAACGACAACAAAGTGATGAACATGGCAGCGGATAACATTCGTATTCTGGCTGCCTCAATGGTTGAAAAGGCTAAGTCGGGACATCCCGGTGGTGCTATGGGTGGTGCTGACTTTATCAACACGCTGTACTCAGAATTCTTGGTTTATGATCCCGAGAATCCCGCATGGCCGGGACGCGACCGCTTCTTCCTCGACCCCGGACACATGGCTCCGATGCTCTACAGCCAGCTCTGCCTCATTGGCAAGTATACGCTGGAGGACCTGAAGAACCTGCGCCAGTGGGGCTCAGTGACTCCTGGTCACCCCGAGCGCGAGATTGAGCGTGGCATCGAGAACACCTCTGGTCCTCTCGGTCAGGGTCACACCTTCGCTGTGGGTGCTGCCATCGCTGCTAAGTTCCTGAAGGCTCGTCTGGGCGACGTGATGAACCAGACTATCTACGCCTACATCTCTGACGGTGGCGTACAGGAGGAGATTTCACAGGGTGCAGGCCGTATTGCCGGTAACCTGGGCCTCGACAACCTCATCATGTTCTACGATGCCAACGATATCCAGCTGTCTACCAAGACCGAGGTGGTGACCTGCGAGGACACCGCCAAGAAGTACGAGGCTTGGGGCTGGTATGTGCAGAAGATAGACGGTAACGACGTGGACCAGATTCGTGAGGCCATCAAGAATGCCCAGAAGGAGACGGAGCGTCCCAGCCTGATTATTGGTCACTGTATCATGGGTAAAGGTGCTCGCAAGGCAGACAACAGCTCTTACGAGAGCAACTGCGCTACCCACGGTGCTCCCCTCGGTGGCGATGCCTATATCAACACCATGAAGAATCTGGGTGCTGATCCTGAGAATCCTTTCCAGATCTTCCCAGAGGTAAAGGAGATGTATGCTAAGCGTGCTGAAGAGCTGAAGAAGATTGTTGCTGAGCGCTATGCAGCCAAGGACGCATGGGCAAAGGCTAATCCTGAGAAGGCTGCCCAGATGGAGGAATGGTTCAGCGGAAAGGCTCCGAAGATTGACTGGAGCAAGGTGGAGCAGAAGGCTGGCAGCGCTACACGTAGTGCCAGTGCAGCTGTTCTGGGTCAGCTGGCTGAGCAGGTGCCCAACATGATTTGCGCTTCTGCCGACCTGTCGAACTCTGATAACACCAACGGCTTCCTGAAGAAGACTCATGACATCGTTCGTGGCGACTTCAGCGGTGCATTCTTCGAGGCTGGTGTAGCTGAGCTCACCATGGCTTGTTGCTGCATCGGTATGGCCCTGCACGGTGGTGTCATCCCCGCTTGCGGTACCTTCTTCGTATTCTCTGACTACATGAAGCCTGCTGTTCGTATGGCTGCCCTCATGGAACTGCCCGTGAAGTTCATCTGGACGCACGATGCCTTCCGCGTTGGTGAGGATGGTCCTACCCACGAGCCCGTTGAGCAGGAGGCACAGATCCGTCTGATGGAGAAACTGAAGAACCATCACGGCAAGAACTCCGTATTGGTAGTTCGTCCTGCTGACGCTGAGGAGACCACCGTCTGCTGGCGTATGGCTATGGAGAACGTCGATACTCCTACCGCACTCATCTTCTCTCGTCAGAACATCGAGATGCTGCCCGAGGGCAACGACTATAGCCAGGCTACCAAGGGTGCTTACATCGTTGCTGGTTCCGACGAGAACTACGACGTCATCCTGCTCGCCTCTGGTTCTGAGGTGTCTACCCTCGAGGCTGGTGCTAAGCTGCTGGCTGCCGACGGCATCAAGACACGCGTCGTCAGCGTTCCTTCTGAGGGTCTGTTCCGCAGCCAGCCGAAGGAGTATCAGCAGGCTGTCCTGCCCGCAGGCAAGAAGAAGTTTGGTCTCACCGCTGGTCTGCCCGTGAACCTGGAAGGTCTGGTAGGTGCCGACGGTACCGTTTGGGGTCTCGAGAGCTTCGGTTTCTCTGCTCCTTACAAGGTGCTCGATGAGAAGCTGGGCTTCACTGGTCAGAACGTTTACGAACAAGTCAAAAAGCTGCTTGCATAATATGGAAGTTAAGACTGTAGGTGTAGCCAGTGATCACGCTGGCTACCCATTAAAGAAGTTCGTGCTCCAGTATCTGGAGGAGAAGGGCTACCCCTATAAGGACTATGGTACATGGAGCGATGCCTCTGTCGACTATCCCGACTTCGGTCACGCACTGGCTGAGGGTATCGAGAGCGGTGAGGTGTATCCCGGCATTGCCATCTGTGGCTCTGGCGAAGGCATCAGCATTACGCTGAACAAGCACCAGCAGGTGCGTGCCGGCCTGTGCTGGATTCCTGAGATTGCCCATCTCATCCGTCAGCACAACGATGCCAACGTGCTTGTGATGCCCGGCCGTTTCATCGACAACAACATGGCCCGCAAGATTATGGACGAGTTCTTCACCGCTACCTTCGAGGGTGGCCGCCATCAGAAGCGAGTCGATAAAATCCCCGTCCAGAAGTAAATATCATCTGACATAAAAATGAGGCTACCTTTTGGTGGCCTCGTTTTTTTTGCGTACCTTTCTCCCTTGGAGAAACTTCTTTGACCTAAAGGTGCAAAGTGTGGCGTTGCAATGGCTGCACCTCAGAAAATCTCAAATAAATTTGGTTTTTCGTTCGGTTTGCACTACCTTTGCACCCCGTTATGAAAAGATTGTTTATATTAATAGGTATTTTATGGACCGCCTTAGGTTTACAGGCCCAGGAACATGAGACGCCCAATGCCAAGCAGGCCCGCCGTATGTTCATGGACACCTACAACATGATCTACGGCCAGAAAGGCTCGCAGCTTCATTATAAAGTCAACATCATCGGCATCTACAAGACCGAAGGGACGATATGGACCAAAGGCAAGAAGAGCAAGTTTATTGACGAGCGATATATTGCTTGG
>CACXAG010000131.1 GCA_902765585.1 uncultured Prevotellaceae bacterium | reverse complement strand
GAGGGCAATAATGAGCGAATGGTATTGGCTGATAAAATGATTGGCCACGATAGCACGCAGTTCCATTGTTTCCATGCTCTGGTCGAAAAACTGCTCCAGTTGCTGACCCGTAACCCTTAGTACGCGGCTGGGCACCATAGCCCTAATCGTAGTCAGTTATGGACGCCCGTCAAGGCAGTTGGGATAGTCGGTTACGAACTCGCCCGCCTCCTCCAGCGTCTCGCCGCGCTCCATCACTCGCCGCTCCCCGTGCTCCATGCAGTACTCCCGCAGGAACTCAAGGTCCAGCCCCTCCTTGTAGGTGTTAAAGTGTTTGTTTGGTTGATGTGTCATTGTTCGACCTCTCTTTGATTGAAAAAGCGGATAGTGCCGATGCCGGGCTATCCGCTATTGTCGTTCGTTTTCGTTATTCTTACAGCCCCTCGATTTCCTCGGCAGTGAGGCCGGTGGCCTCAGCTATCTGCGCGGTGGTTATTCCATCATCCTTCATACGACGAGCTATCTTTCGTCTTCCTCTCTCATAGGCACACTGGATAGAGCCAATCATATCCCACCAGATATGTTGCCTGCGTTCGAAGTCCCGTCTGTCTTTGTCTGAGCTTAGTTGAAGTAATGGATAGAATTGAATGTACCCAGATACATGGCATCAGCCAAATCGTCGCCATAAGTCTCTCGTCCAAATGTCAACGCTCCTGCTTCGTGTTGTCTGATGTCTGCTGTTGTCATGATTGTAGGATCTCAAAGAATTTCGATTCCTTCAATAGACAGTTTGGTAATCTCCGCAATGTCCTCGAAGGCATAGCCTTTTGCCTTCATGCGACGGGCAATTTCCTTATCTTCATTCCAAACAGCAGTGTCCAAAGAATTCTTGAGGTCACGGTAAATCTTGACGCTCTCCTCGTAGTCCTGCCGCTCTTCGGGCGAGAACTTGGCTATCTCGGCCTGCTTGAAGAGTTTTTCAAAAACGCGCTCCTGCAATGCTGCCGGACGCTCCAACAAACGGGAAAGATTACGAAGCACGAAGAGCCACTTGTCGAACATTGTCTCCAACTGATCTTCGGTCTTGTTGAACTTCGGCATTTCAAGATAGACGAAGGTCAGTTTGTCGAAGAATACATGCTTGTCGGCTGTATCCATCAGCTTTACCTCGTGGTGGTAGCACTCCTCGTCGTACTCGTCATCGGGGAAAACGAAATTGAGGATGCCGACAGTATAGACGCTTTTCAAATTGAAGTCCCAGTCAGAGCCACGCTGTCCCTGTTCGCGGATAGGAAACGTGGAATAGAACACGCTGCGGTCTTTGAAGTAGCGTTGCTCTACTTTCTGCATTTCCACGATGAACTTCTCGCCGTCCTCATTTTCGCAATATACATCGAAGATGGCCTTGCGGTCGCCGTAGCCTTCGCCGAGTTTCTCGCTATTAAGGTACTTCACGTCCTTAATGACCTGCTCATCGTGGAACAGGGCATTAAGAAAACTGATGAGCAAGTCCTTGTTCATCTCCGTGCCGAAGAGTTTCTTGAAACCAAAGTCGGTATACGGATTGATGTATCTCTCTTTCGTGTCGTCAGCCATAATTGTATCGTTATTACATTTTTCGCCGCAAAGATACGAAATATTCCGTAAATTAATCGCAATCGCGCTGAAAAAGTTGCAATGATTAACGAAAAGCCCTTGGCAAAGCCCGAAAATCGGGTGCCAGAAGCCATCAAGGACCTGAAGATGGCGGAAGGTCATTTGGATGTTCTTGAACTTACCCAGTTACCCACTTACCCAGTTATGACAGGAAGGTCTTTCCGAAAGGAAAAGCTCGACGAAAGACGAGGTTGATATAGGGAGATTATGTTAAATAGATAATATTATAATTATAATATTTAATAACCCACTTTTATGGTATTTGAAATTATTCCTGTCATAGGTGGGTAACTGGGTAAGTGGGTAACTTCAATAAGAGGTGAGAAATGAGAGGTGAGAGGAAAGATTTTTTGAAAAATAATTGCGATTTTTCTTGCATAATTCATGAAAAAATCGTACCTTTGCAACATAGTTGCAAAAAGGACATTAGGCAGCTAAATTTGTGGCATGGCTATGGAGTAAATTTTTCTTAGTGCACAAGGAAGTTCTGCATGGCTTAGCGGCAAAAACAAGGAAGAAAGGAATAGGTTTTAAGGACGCGGAAAAATCTTTACACCCTTAAAATTTAAAAGTTTTATGGCACTTAAGGTAAAGGCAGTTGAGAGGCTGCTGAAGTTTACAAACGATGAGAATGACCATGGCGTTTACCGCTATGTGATGAAGCCTGAGATGTACTCTACGCTGAGTCAGGCAAAGGTCATCAAGGAGGCTGCCCTGCGCAGCGGCGTGAGCCAGGGCGTGATGAAGGCCTGCTGGGATGCAGCCGGTGAGGTGATCAAGGCTTGGGCCACTGAGGGTCACAGTGTGGCGCTGCCCGGACTGGGTACGATGCGCTTCGGTCTGCGAAGCAAGGCCGTGGAGGACGTCAACAAGGTGAAGGCCGGACTGATCACCAGTCGCCGCATCATCTTCACCCCGAGCGTCGACCTGAAGGACGAACTGGCGAACACCGCCGTGCAGATTACCTGCTACGACCGCGACGGTAAGGAGGTGAAGCGCGTGACCTCGAGCGACGACGGCACCGTGGAGGACACCGAACAGGAGAACACGAACTCCACGGAGAACGGTGGTTCCCAGAACGGCGGCTCGAACTCCGGCGAGAACGGCGGCACGAACACCGGCGAGAACGGTGGTAACACCGGCGACAACGGTGGTGACACCGGTGGTGAGAGCGACACCCCAGGCGAAGACTAACCAATAACCGTTAACCATTAAAGATTAAGTATGAAGTTCAAGCGAATTGTTGAGATTGCGGTGAAGGTTGTAGTAGCCGCACTCACAGCCTACATGACGGCTGTCACAACGACCTCATGCATGGGTTATGGACCGATTGCGCTCTAAGGAGCGAGTACAGAAAACAACGAGAGGACTGGCAGACTACGAGAGCTGTCGGGCCTCTTTCTTTATGATACCGGCTCAGTCAGAGTCGGCATGAATCTGAATCACAACTTGATATATGCAAAGGTTTACGGAGCTTTTAAAAAGATTTTCGTATAAATTTCTTAAAAAAACGAAAAATAGTCGTACCTTTGCACGCGAAGCGTGCGAGGCTGCTCACGCTCGGCCATCGATGCAAGCATCATGTTTCTCACTTAACCGCAGCCTTGCAGGCAAAGCCTGCGAGGCGAAGCGTGCGAAGCTGCTTACGTGAGATGAAACTGGTAAAAAAGATAAGGATAATGAAGAAAAAAGCAATGGTAAACAACGGTGTTAGACGCGGTGCCCTGGTGGGCATGATGTGCCTGGTGTGGATGACGGTGCTGGCACAGGTGAAGGTGTGTATGAACTACGGCGACTTCAAGGCCGACAAGTGGAAACCCTACACCGACCTGATTGAGGGCAAGGAACCTGACTCCTGCCGCGTGAAGTACGACGGCATAGACTTTACGTTCAAGACGAGCGACAAGGAGGTGAACAAGGTCATCAAGCAAGACGTTTTCCTGATGTCCGTGGACAATCAGCTGTTTGTGAACCAGCGCATGCTGCGCGACGAGGACGGTGCCATCCTGCCCGTCAGCAACTTTCTGCGTGCACTGCCCTACAAGGGCGGCAAGTTGTGTGTGGTGTCCTATAAGGTGACGCTGGGCGATGTGCTGGACTTGGTGAACATCGGTCTCGACGTATCGCTGCTGGCTACGGGTCATACCACTTGGGGTAGCATTTTCCTGGCTACTGACCTGCTGCTGACCAACGACGACCTGATGGAGCACCACATCCTGTATCTGATTGACAAGGGTCCGAACGAGAAAGGCAAAATCATCATGACGCGCCTGAACGACCAGTTCATGGAGCAGCTGCTGCGTGACGACCCTGTGACCTTTGAGCAGTACTACGGACGCCACAAGAAGGGCGACCGCCAGTCGGCTGCCAACATCCTGCCCATCCTGGTGAAGAAAGGACTGATTAGTGATTATCATCATAAGAAGTAAGAGGTGAGAGGTAAGAGTAAGAAACGAAGAATATGAAAAGAAGTTTGATATTGATGTTGGCTCTGCTGCTGGTGGTGGCAGGAGCCAGTGCTTAGAAGGTTGACCAGCGACTTCAGCAAGGGCACCAAACAGGTGTACGACACCGATGAAGCCATCAAGGCGCTGACCACCGACGACCCCACCGACTCGCACGGCACTCACACATCGGCCATTGCCGGAGGCTCGGACCTGGGCAACGGTCAGCAGGGTATGGCTCCGCAGGCAGAGCTCGTGCTGTGTGGCCTGGGGGACAACACGTCCAACACCAGCATTATTGAATGTATCAAGGACATCTTTGACTATGCGGGGAGCAAACCTGCCGTTATCAACACTTGCTGGCGGCACTGCCTTTGTCTACTCCATTGCGTTAAGGGGCAAGGGTGTCTTGATGGACGATGCCAACTATCGTCTGGCGCTCGTTGTCAAGGCTGGTCACGACGGACAGACCATCATGATGGCCTGTAACGGCGACAACAACTTCGAGCCCTGCTTCGACGCTCCTGCCGGCCTTACTGGCTTTACGAAGGGTAACGGCGACTTCACCACCAGTACTTCGATTTGTACCGACTATGTCATCAGCGTAGGCTCCTATATCACTCGCAACGTTTGGCAAACCTATAGGAATACCATCGCATGGTACCCTGCATCGAAGATGACTGGCCAGAGGCAGCAGCTGGGCGAAATCTCTGATTTCTCCAGCTATGGCATTGACGACAACGGCAAGCTTCGTCCCACGCTGCTTGCTCCTGGCATGGGAATTATCTCGGGAACCAACAATTACGATAATAATATGTTCCTGGTGAATGCCCCGGGCACCGTTGATGATTCGAATTCGTCCCAATTCCTGTGCTCATACGTAGAAAAGCACGGTCGTAATAACTGGTACGTGTTAGAGCAGGGAACCTCGATGGCGGCACCCGTCGTGACAGGTATCGTAGCCCTGTGGATGCAGGCCAAGCCGGTGCTGACCGTCAACGACATCCTCGGCGTGATGAAGAACACCTGCATCAACGACGAATTCACCACCAACCCGGCGATGATTCCCTCTGGCAACAAGGTGCAGGCCGGCTATGGCAAGATAGACTGTCTGGCGGGTCTGAAGGAGATTCTTGGCACCACGGGTATCGAGACCATCGAGGTTGGCGGTCACCGCGAGGCTACCCCCTCGACGATGTACAGCGTGGACGCTCCCGTCTACAACATGATGGGTCAGCGCGTCGGTAAGTCACAGAAGGGCCTTGTCATCTACAAGGGGCGTAAGTATGTGAATCAATAAAAAGTAAAAAGGTAAAAAATGTATGCAATGCTTGCTACACTGGTGGTGACGGTCGTTGCCGCCTTGTTCCTGTCAGGATGTGGAGGCGACTCCCCAAAGCAGGAAAGGCTGCGCAAAGAGGCAGAAGACATAGTGGACGAGGCCTATCTGGGCAAGGACTACCCGCGAATCATAGCACTTGTGGACAGCTTAAAATCGCAGGGAAGCATGTCGGAGGGCAAGGCCTGCTACTGGCTGGGGTATGCCTACGACCGCCTCATGCAGAAACGCATGGCTGAACTTTATTGGGAGAAAGGTATAGCGGCAGTCGAGAATTCCACCGAGGTTGAGGATGTGAAGGTATATGCAGCCATCGTCCAGCGTCTGACTGGTCTTAAGAATGTATGGGGTGAGTATGAGGCTGCACATGAGATTACCCTGCCCGCCATCGAGCAACTGGAGAAGTTGGACTGCGACTCCACGAGCGATTATGCCAATTTGCTTATCTTTGAGGGTTGTTACCAAAGTCGTTTTGGCATCAGAGAGGCTAAGGCCAACGAATATCTGGTACAAGGCTACCATCTGCACCTCGACCTGATTCAGCGCTATTCTAATTACGTGTACTATCGCGATGCTATCATAGGTTTGGGCATCATTTGCAACACTTATCTGGATATCCATCAGTATGGTAAGGCCTTTATATGGACAGAACGCTTAGCTGAACTGATACGTGGATATGAGAAAGTGCCGGATGGGCGCCCTGGCTATGCTGAAAAGCAGTGGGCACGTTACTATATCAGTAGCGCCATAGCACTCGAAGGATTAGGACGTAAGAGCGAGGCAGCCAAAGCCTATCGGTCATTCCAGAAAACAAGCTTTAGCCGTACAGCTGAAGGAAATATTCTTAGCAGCAACTATCTTGGTCTTGCCGGGCGGTGGCAGGAGTCTGCCGACAATTTTTCCAACCTGAACACGCTGATGGAAGAACAAAATGTCGGCTATTCGCTGGAGAATATACAAAAAATGCTGCTTAAGAAGTTTGAGGTGAACCGACTGGCTGGCAGGATGGACTCGGCGAAAGCCATTAGCATGGACATTGTAGAGCATCTTGATTCGGCCATTACCCAATCGCGCCGAGCCGATGCCATAAAGCAGGAGGCTGTGCACCAGAAGGAGCATGAGATGGCGGCCGAGCGGGAACAGAACCTACGAGACCGGCAGACGGGACGCATGGTGATGATAGCCATTCTGGTTGTTTTTATGCTGATCTACATTATTGTGCGCCACCGTATGGGAGCGCGTCTTGAGAAAGCCCACAACGAACTGAAGACGGCCTATAACCAGCTCGAAGAGACTACCACCGCCAAAGAGCGCATGGAGAGCGAGCTGCGCATTGCCCGCAACATTCAGATGTCGATGGTGCCCAGCGTATTTCCGGAAATAGAAGGCATCGACATGTATGCCTCGATGACACCCGCCAAGGAGGTTGGCGGCGACCTGTACAACTTCCTCCACAAAGGCGACAAGCTCTATTTCTGCATTGGCGATGTCAGCGGCAAGGGCGTGCCCGCCTCGCTTGTCATGGCTATAGCGACACGTGGCTTCCGCACACTGGCATTGACGGGGAAGACACCCGCAGAAATTGCCACCCGACTGAACTACGAACTGACTGAGAGCAACGACGAAGGCATGTTCGTCACCATGTTCATCTGCATGTACGACCTGAAGCAGCACCGGTTAGCATACTGCAATGCCGGCCACAATCCACCCATCATCGGCAATGCAACGCCACACGCTCAAAGAGAGAATGCCGAAGGGCAATACACCTTCCTCGACGTCAAGGAGACCAATGCCCCCATCGGGCTATGGCCCGACCTGGAATATGTGGGCGAAGAGATGGACTTACCCAGCGGCAGTATGATGCTGCTCTACACCGACGGTCTGAACGAGGCCGAGAACCGCCTGCAGGAACAGTATGGCGAGGACCGCATCCTCCAGCTGATGGCGTCGCACGCTTCTCAAAGTTCGCGCGATATAGTCGAGACC
>CACXAG010000130.1 GCA_902765585.1 uncultured Prevotellaceae bacterium | reverse complement strand
TGGCGAGCCTTCTGGATGCTGCGGCGCATGGCGGGGGTAATGGCGCGGTTGTCGGCGATGGTGGCGATGCGCACTGAGGCGATGCCGCGGATAAGCTTCAGGGCCTTACGGATTTCTGATGCCATGGCTCCCGACTCCAGCGTCACAATCATCTGCGTTGCCTGTGGCATTTGTACTGTTGCTTCCATAACTCTTGTATTTTATAATGTTATAACGGCTGCAAAGGTAAGCAATTTTTTCGGAATTACAAGCACTGCGGCCGTAAAAATAATAAGTCAGCGCTGGCAGCCGCAAGCACTGCGGCCGTAAAAATAATAAGTCAGCGCTGGCAGCCGCCGAGGGCGGTGTAGAGGTTGATGAGGGCCTGGATGCCGAGGATGTGGTTCTCCGTTTCGCTGAGCTGCGCCTTCAGCAGGTCCTCCTGCGCCTTGAGCACTTCCACATAGGTGTTGGTGCCGTTGTCCATCACCTCCATCTTTCTCATCGTTGAAATCTCGTGTCAGTTATCAGTTAAATTGTCGGTCGGTAGGTTGGATTATTCCGGCTTGTTGGTCAGTATGCTGATGGTCTCATCGAACTCAGCGAGGATTTCCTTCAGCCGGGGGTTGGACTTCTGCACGATGAGGGCGGCGAAGTTCATGGTTTTGCCCTCCTGCACCTCGGCGGTCTGCATAACATAGGCGTCACGGGCCGAGTAGGTGTTGAACCAGCGGACGAACAGGCGGCTCCGGAATGCCTGGCGTCCGTCGCCCGTCTCGCAGATGTAGAGCAGAATGTCGGGGTTGGCAGCGAAGAAGGCCTCGATGATGCGGAAGATGGTGGCCTTCAATTTCTCGTCGTTGGGAGAGGGGTGATGGCTTTCATTGTTGATGTAGAACTGGTAGGCTCCAGACGGCCAGATGGAGTAGTCGTCCATGAAACCAATCTTGAACAATAGGTCGTTACTGGTTTCAACGAGATAGTCGCAACCGTTCTCCGTCCAGACCTTATAGGGGGCGAGACGATTGATGTATGCAAGGTCAAGCGGATTCATACAGCTAATTTCCTGCGCTCTTCGCGGATTCTCTTAAACTCTTCGTCTGACTGCTTTATCCACTCCTGCTTCTTGCGGATGGACTCTCGGACTGCGGCGATGATTTCGTCGCGCGTGCGGTTCTTGAATGCTGCTGATACCATAATTATGTCTCTTTATGAATGTTATAACGCTGCAAAGTTACACATTTTTTTCTAAACAAACGGCAATCGTGCGAAAAAAAATAATAAGTCAGCGCTGGCAGCCGCCGAGGGCGGTGTAGAGGTTGATGAGGGCCTGGATGCCGAGGATGTGGTTCTCCGTTTCGCTGAGCTGCGTCTTCAGCAGGTCCTCCTGCGCCTTGAGCACTTCCACATAGGTGTTGGTGCCGTTGTCCATCAGCTCCTGCGTGCCCTCGTAGGCCTCGTTGAGCGAAGTCACCATCTGGCGCAGATAGCCCGCCTTCTGCTGCGTCATGTGGCAGAGGTGCAGATAGCGATACACCTCGTTGCCGGCGTTGAGCAGGGTCTGCGAGAATTGCAGCTGGGCCTTCTCCTGTTCCAGCTGGGCATTCTTGTAGCGGGCCCTCAGCTTGCCCTGCGCAAAGAGGGGTTGCGTCAGCGATGCGATGGCTTCAAAAAGCATCTTGCCCGGGTTCACCGTACCGTTCTCGTTGCTCCAGCCGGCACCGGCCGTTATCACGATGTCGGGATAGAACGACTGGCGGGCCTGCTGGGTGTCGTAATAGGCTATCTCCATGTTGCGCTCCGCCTGCCGCACGTCCGGCCGCAAGGCCAGCAGCTGCAACGGCACGCCGACGCTGATGCGCTCCGGCATGTGGAAGGTGCCGTACGGTGAACGCTCTATGTGGTGGGGCGCCTCGGAGAGCAACAGGCACAGGGCTGCCTCGGTGTCCAGGATGTTCTCCCGCAATTCGACGATGCCCGACCTGACGCTGAGCAACGAGGCTTCCATCTGATAGACCGCAGGACTATAATACAGTCCGGCCTCGTAGAGCGTCCGCATGGACTCCAGCGACTTCTCCCACACCACCTCGGTCTCGCACATAATCTGCAACTTCCTGTCGAGCAGGACGAGCGAATAGTAGGTGCTGGCGATGTTGGCCACCAGACTGGCCTCAACGGCCTGCCGATAGTCGCGGTACATCTCGCGGCGGGCCTGCTGCTGACGCTTCTTGCTGGTCTGCTGACCGAAGATGTTCAGCTGCCAGGTGGCCACGACGGGGAACTGGTAGGGATAGCTGCTCACCTTGTCGAAGTGGTGCAGGCCGCCGACGGGTTCGAAGGAGAGTATCGGCAGATTGCCCATGGCCACGGCGCGCAGGTCGTTCTGCGCCTGTTCTATCGTTTTCTGCGCAGCCTGCACGTCGGTATTGTTGGCCAGTCCGCGCACTATCAGGCGCTGGAGCAGCGAGTCGGTGAACATTTCCCGCCATCCCATCGTGCCCATGCTCACGGTGTCGCCGGGCTGGCTGATGGGGCCCATGATGTCGTTGGGAACTTCCAGCTTCGCCTCATAGGGCTTGTAGAGTGAGCAGCCAGCCAGCAGCATGGTGCCCACCATCGCACTGAATATCTTGATTGCGGTTCTATTCATACTTTTCTTCTCTTAACTTCTGGTAAACCACCTGTCCTCCAGCTTCTGGAAAACGATGTAGAAGGCAGGCGTGATGAACAGCAGTGCCATGGTGCCCAACAGCATACCGCCGATGACCGTGAGGGCGAGCGACTTGTTGCCGATGGCACCAGCGCCGCTGGCGATGGCCAGTGGCACCATACCCATAATCATGGCGAAGACGGTCATCATGATGGGACGCAGACGGTCGCGGCAGGCCTCCAGCGCCGCATCGGTTACCGACAGTCCCGACCTGTGTTTCTGCACGGCAAACTCCGTAATCAGGATGGCCGTCTTGGCCACCAGACCTATCAGCATGATGACACCCGTCTGCACGTAGATGTTGGCTCCCACCGCCATCAGTTCCAGCGGCTTGATGATGAGGTAGGCGCCCACCAGTCCGAAGGGAATGGAAGCCATCACGGCGAAAGGCAGCAGCAGCGAGTTGTAGAGACACGCCATGATGAGGTAGATGAGCAAGAGACAGATGCCGTAGATGAGGGCCGTCTCGTTGGAGCCCGCATTCTCTGCCTCCTCGCGTGCCATGCCCGAGAACTCATAGCCCAGGGTCTCGGGCATCGTCGCCTCCATCACCTCGTCTATGGCCCGATACACATCCACCTCCGTATAGCCCGATGCAGGCATGGCCGAGATGGGGTAGCTGGGCAGCATGTTGAAGTGGTGCTCCATGGCGGCACCCATCGCCGGCGTCATCGTGACAAACTCGGCCACAGGCACCATCTTGTTACCCACCGGCACGAAGATTTGGTTCAGCACGGCCTCCGACATCCTGTATTCCTTGGCGGCCTGCACCATCACGCGATACACATTACTATATTGTACGTAAGAGCCAATGTAGGAGCCTGCCATGAAGGTGCCTATCGTCTCCAGCACCGTGGCCGGCGAAATGCCCATGCGCTTGCAGGCTATCTCGTCCACGTCCAGCTGGTATTTGGGATAGTCGCGCGAATAGCTCGACATGGCAAACTCCACCTCCTTGCGCTCGTTGAGCTTCTTGAGGAACTCCTCACACATCGCCACAAACTGGTCCTTGTCCATGCTGCGCGAGAGGTCCTGCACAGAGAAGTTGATGTTGGAGTCGTTGCCATAACCTGGAATCTGGGGCATCTGATAAGCCGTCACGTCGGCCTGAGGCAGGTTGACGCGGGCCCATTCCGCTATCTGCACCTGCACGTCGAAGATGCTGTTGAAGTCGCGCTCCTTCCAGTTCTTCAGCCTCACCATCAGGGTGGCATAGTTGGTGCTCGTGGCATCGTCCATCATGGAGAAACCCGTCAGCGCACCCACTTCCTCCACCTCGTCAATCTGTCGGATGTAGTCCTCCAGCTGTACCACCGTTGCCTCCGTGCGGTTGAGGTAGGTGCCCGGCTTCAGCGCCACGTTCACCAGCAGGAATCCCTGGTCCTCCTGGGGCACCAGTTCCTTGGGCGAATAGTGGATGAGCACAAAGAGCGCCACGAGGGATGCCACGAGCAGGGCACATGCCGTCTTGGGCTTCTTGATAAAGCGGCTCACCACCCGCATATATTTGCCCAGCAGGGCCTCGTAGGAAGCGTCGTAGGCCTGCCTCACCCTGTCCGAGAATGTTTTCTTTGATTTCCCCGCACCTTCGCCTGTCGCTGACGGGCCCTTCAGCATGAGGGCACAGAGCGCAGGACACAGCGTCAGGGCTGACACGGCCGAGAGGCCCACTGCCGCCGCCATGGTGATGCCAAACTGACGGAAGAAGGTGCCCGACGTGCCTGACATGAAGGTGACAGGGATAAAGACACACATAAACACCAGCGTCGTGGAGACACAGGCCGCTGTCACATCGCTCATGGCTGCGCTCACCGAATTGCGGATGGAAGGCTGGGCGCCTCCCTCCTTGGGACTTTCCTCCAACTTCGCTATCACGGCCTCCACCACGCACGATGGCAAAGGTGCCCACAAGCGATACGATAATGGCCACGGAAGGGATGATGGTGGCCCGCAGGTCTTGCAGGAAGAAATATACCACCAGCACCACCAGTATGATGGCAATAACGAGCGTCTCTATCACATTGTGCATAGAGGCGTGCAGGAAGTCGTCCGAGGTCTCGAGCAACTTAAACTCCAGTCCTGCCGGCAGTCGTTCCTCAATCTCGCCCAGCACCTTGCGGATTTCCTCGTTCACCTTCGTGGCATTAGCCCCCGGCGCTTGCTTGATGTAGAACATGACGCCCGGCTTGCCACTGATATTAGTACGGAAGTCGTAAGCCCTGGCTCCCAGTTCCACCTCTGCAATATCCTTCAGTCGCAGCACCTCGCCCTTCTCTGAGGCACGGATGATGATGTTCTCAAACTGGCTGATGTCATCCAGCAGACCGTTGAATTCTATGTCAATCTTGTCGGTGGTGCTTTCGATGCGTCCCACAGGAGCCACAAAGTTCTGTTCCTTGATGGCAGCCTTCACCTCCTCAGGCGTCAGGCTGTACATACCCATGAGGTCGGGCTTCAGCCAGATTCTCACACCATACTGCTCGCCCATAATCATCGTCCTGCCCACGCCGGCAATACGCCTGATGGCAGGCATCACGTTGATGTCAAGGTAATTGGATATGAACGATTGGTCAAACTTACCGTCCGTACTCTCCAGACTGGATATCAGCAGCGTGGCGTTCACGTTCTTCTCTATCGTCAAGCCTGCCCTGATGACCTCTTCAGGCAACATGCCCGAAACCTTGCTCACCCGGTTCTGCACGTTCACCATCGCCTCGTCGGCGTCAGTGCCCTGCTCAAAGTAGATGTCAATCTCACCATCGCCGTTGGCCGTTGCCGTAGCGTCCATGTATATCATGTGCTCCACACCGTTCACTTCCTCCTCCAGCGGCATCACCACCGACTCCATCACGGTGTTGGCATCGGCGCCCTCATAGGTAGCCTCAATAGTGACCATGGGCGGAGCGATGTCTGGATATTGCTCAACGGGCAATGTCTCCAGACTGATCCATCCCACCAGACAAGTCACCACGGCAATGGCAAGAGCTGCCACCCAGTGCTTTACAAATAAATTCTCCTTATTCAACTCTTCAATCCTTCAATTTTTCAATCCTTCAATCCTTCATCGGATCTTCATTCCGTTAGACAACTTGTGAGCCCCCGTCACCACCACCTCGTCGCCATTACGCAGACCATTCTTCACGTAGTAGTGGTTACCGCTGTTAGAGGGGATGGCATCACAGAGCACACCCTCCACCGTTCCGTCCTTCTTCACCCTGTAGAACATCAGCTGGTCCTGCAGTCGCACGGCAGCCGAACGGGGTATTCTGAAAGCCTTCTTAATCTTCGTAGGGAACACCAGCGTACCTGACAGTCCCGAGCGCAGTTCATCCTCCGGATTAGGGAACGTACACTTGCAAATCACCGTTCCCGTCTGTCTGTCCACGATGCCGCCAATCTCGGTCACCGTCCCCTGATGCTTGTACGTCTGACCATTCTTCAGCTGCAACGTCAGCTTAGGCAGTTTCTCGCCAATCGGCTTGCCATCCACGTCCTCCAAGCCCTTTGCCGTAGCTTTCAGGTCATACTGGTCCATCAGCTCCAGCAGTTGCGACTCTGTGTAGGAAAACCATGCCTGCACCTGGCTGTTGTCACTCACCGTGCACAACATCTCGCTCATATCGGCCAACTCACCAATCTTGTAGCCATTCTCCTTAATCATACCCGTTATGGGCGATGTCACCGTGCAGTAACTCAGGTTAGTCCTGGCAATAGCCAGCGAAGCCTCCGCCTGCTGCACCGCAGCCTGAGCCACGTGGTAGGCATTCAGACTGGTTGACAGCACATAGTCGCTCACCACCTTCTTCGATGCCAGCTTCTTTTTCGAATCATACTGCAGTCTTGTAGTCTCCATCTGCGCCTTGGCAGCAGCCAGGTTGGCCTGCGCATTCTGCACAGCCAGCTTCGCCTGCGTCTGGTCTATCACAAAGAGCGTCTGACCCTTGCTCACCTTCACACCATCGGTAAAGTTCACCTGACGGATGATGCCACTGACCTGCGGCAGCACCTCCACCTCCTGTATGCCATGCAGCGAGGCTGGTATAAAAACTTTATAGGTCAGCGTATCAGCCTTGACCACCATCGTCTCATACTTCACCAGTTCCTCCTGCTTGCTCCCATTACCGCATGAGGCAAGCAACAGAACTGCAAAGCAAACTATCATATATTTCATTCTGTTCATCATTTGGGTTACAAAATTCCGCAATTATTTTTGAAATGAGAAAAGCTATCCCAAGAAAATGGCAATATCGTCCAGGATGCGGCGGAAGGGGTCCGAGAGCATGTAGCCGAAGTTCTTCTTCAGCATCTGGCGGATGTCCTGAATGGAGTGCTCGTAGCACGACATCTCGTTCTGCTTCTGCATGTGGTGGACGGCAGTACGTGCTATCTCGTCCTGACGCTCCTGGCGCAGACGGTTGCACACCTTATTTAATATAGGCACTACCACCGTGTCGAACAGGGCGTGCCCCTGCACGTAGAGGTAGGTGGTCTGCGGCGTCACGCCCAGTGCCTTGATGCTGTCCTTGGTCTTCAGGTAGTCTTCCTTGTTGCCGGGGAAGTCGTGCTGCAACTGGCGCACCTTCACGCCGACCTTGTGACGCAGGTGGACGATACTGGCCCCGGGGTTGTCGACGGCGAAGCCACCCGGGTCGACAATGCGGTTGAAGTCGGCCAGCGAGAACTTGTTGTGCAGTCCCTTGCGATAGACCAGCACGGACCAGATGAACAGCGGGAAGATGGCTTCGCTATATTGCTGCAGGTAATCCTCGAAGTCGAAGATGCGATGGTCGTTGAGCGTGACGGCCACACAGCAGTCGTGCAGCGAGGGTGCATAGCACTGGAGATTTTCGATGGCGTAGGCGTAGGTGTGGAAGACGTATGGGTTGCCCAGCACCTTCTGCGACTGCTGGGTGGCTCCTTGCAGCAGGTAGTCGTAGTCGGCATCGACACACGCTATCATGGCCGGTCCCAGACCTGGCAGCGACAGCGCGGCCTTCTTGCCCCGGTCCAACTTCTTGTGCGAGGGCAGCATCACCTCGAAATAGCGCGTCTCGTTCTCGAAACGGCTCAGCACGGTACGCCAGAAGAAGATGTCGTCGTAGCTCTCGACATACGCCACAATGCGCCGCCGCTCCTGCTTCTTCAGCTTGTTTGCTGCCTCGAAGTACTGTGAGTTGAGATGATCCTTCAGCCCCATAACCAATAACCAATAACCGTGAACCAATAACCGTGAACCAATAACCGTGAACCAATAACCGTGAACCAATAACCGTGAACCAATAACCGTTTATTGGTTATTGGTTATTGTTATTTCGCTCACTTCCGTCACCTTGTCCAACCATCCGTTCATGATGACTGCCGGCGAGTGCGTCGTCAGGATAATCTGCACCTGCGGGTTCAGCTCCACGATGAGGTCGATGAGCCGTTTCTGCCACTCGATGTGCAGGCTCACCTCGGGTTCGTCCATGAACAGCACGTAAGGCTGGCCGTCCTCGATGAGCACCGTCAGCAGGATAGCCAGCATCTGCTTCTCGCCCGACGACAGTTGGTAAGGCATCAGCGTCTCGCCGATCTGCGAGAAGCGTATCTCGTTCTCCGTACGCACAATCTTCTTGCCCGTATCCTGAAACAGGTCGTCCACCATGTCCTGGAAGCGTGCCTTGGGCTGCGACAGCTGCTGGGCAGCATCGGCATGACCCTGTTGCAATTCAGAGATGATGCGATTGCCGATATTCACCTGATAGTCCAGGTACTTGCGCTGCAGGTGGTACAGCTGGAAGTCGAGGGCCGACGCGTTAGAGGTAAGAGGTGAGAAGTGAGAGGTGAGAGAAAAGTTCTGTCCTTGAAAGTAATCTCTTACCTCTGACCTCTCACCTCTTACCTCTATCATGGGGGAATCCAGCGAACGGATGACGTCAAACCGGACGTGCGTGGCATCCTCGGGCTCAGCCGTGATATGTACGCCCTTCAGCAGATGGTTCTGCAAGTCGCCATTGGTGCTGATGCTGCGAAACACTTTATTGAGGATGGTACTTTTTCCTACACCATTGATGCCGCTCAAGATGTTGACATGGGGGTCCAGCGTCCACAGGATATGCTTTCTGCCACTCCACAAGGCATCAATTTCTATTTGCTTGATGTTAGTCGCGTACTTCATAATCTTACGTTTTATGGGGCAAATATACGAAAAAACTATGAACTATACACTATGAACTATGAACTTTTTTTGTACCTTTGCACACGAAAGACAATAATCATGGAAAAAACTGACACAAATCGAGCCCTCATAGCGCATCTGGCCATGTTTGGAGCATGTGCCGGATGGGGACTGATGGCCCCCGTCGGCAAGGACGCCATGACACACGGCATCGATGGCATCAGCATGGTGACCTTCCGCGTGGTGGGTGCCTGCCTGCTGTTCTGGATAGCCTCCTTCTTCGCACCCAAGGAGCACGTACCCCGCAAGGACAAACTGCTATTCATCGGAGCCGCCGTCTTCGGACTGCTCTGCAACCAGTGCTGCTACACCATCGGACTGTCCATCACGTCGCCCATCAACGCCTCCATCGTCACCACCAGCATGCCCATCTTCGCCATGCTGCTGGCAGCGCTCATCCTGAAGGAGCCCATCACGGGGAAGAAAGCGTTAGGCGTGCTCATGGGCTGCAGCGGAGCCCTGATACTCATCCTGACATCGGCAGCGGCAACCAGCGACAAGGTGGGCGACATCCGCGGCGACCTGCTATGCCTGTTCGCGCAGTTCTCCTTCGCCCTTTATCTGTCACTCTTCAACCCACTCATTCGGCGCTATAACGTCTTCACCGTCAACAAATACATGTTCTCGTGGGCTACGCTGATGCTGTTTCCATTCACGTTCGGACACGTGAGGGATATCGTATGGGGCCATCCCATACCCGCCAGCACCTGGTGGGAGGTGGCGTATGTCGTTGGCATAGGTACCTTCTTGGGCTATATCCTCACCATGATTGGTCAGCGCACGCTGCGACCCACCGTCGTCAGCGTCTACAACTACGTGCAGCCCATCGTCTCGGTAGCGGCATCGCTGCTCATGGACATTGGCGTCCTGAAACCTACCCACGCCCTGGCTGTCGTACTGGTGTTCAGCGGTGTATGGCTGGTGACGAAGTCGAAATCACGCAAGGATATGGAAAAAGAAAAGGCGGCCTTGTAAGCCGCCTTTACTCGTCCTCAATACTGGCCAGACGAATATCGAAGATGAGCGTGCTATAGCCCGGCACGTTGCTCGACCCCGACACGCCGTAGCCCAACTGGTAGGGAACGGTGATGCGCCAGTGGTCGCCGACTTGCATGTGCTCCAGTGCTGTATAGACGCCGTTGATAAACCCAGAGACAGTCAGCTCGTATGGCTTAGCTACTGCAGGGTCGAAGTCGCCGTCCCACGAACAGTCGAACACATAGCCACTAGCATAGCTCTTCGATGGTATCAGCCTGCCTTCATAGTGTATAGACACCACGTCGGTATGGAGCGGTATGCTGTTATACTTGCCGCCACGACTGATGACGTCCACAAGGATGCACTTCGTATGCTCCACATCCTTCAGCTCCAGACTCGACGGCTGCGTGATGCTGGGCAACACGAAACAGTCGGATGTCATCGCAGCCAGATGCTGCTGGTACTGCTGTTCGAAGTAGGTCTCGTTGCGCGGCTGCCAGTTGGCAAACTCGGTATCCTCTTCCTTCTCCTCGCTGCAGGCGCATACGCTAAATAATAAAGAACAAATAATAAAGAACAAACCTATCGGAAATATTCCAGATTTCTTAGTTGTCATCATTTTTATTTATTATTTATTATTTTTTTCTATAGGGCGAAGCCCGCCTTACTGAAGCTTTTTCAGTAACGAGGCGATGCTCACCTTGTCCTCGATGATGCCATTGAGCTCGCTAATCTTGACACGCTCCTGCTCCATGGTGTCGCGGAAACGCAGGGTGACGCAGCCATCGTTCAGCGTGTCGTGGTCGACGGTGACGCAGTACGGCGTACCAATGGCATCCTGACGGCGATAGCGCTTGCCGATGCTGTCCTTCTCGTCGTACTGGCAGTTGAAGTGGAACTTCAGCTGGTCGATGATCTCGCGTGCCTTCTCGGGCAGACCGTCCTTCTTCACCAGCGGCATCACAGCACACTTCACAGGAGCGAGGGCTGCAGGCAACTTCAGTACGGTACGCGTCTCACCATTCTCGAGCTTCTCCTCCTCGAAGGCGTGGCACATGATGCTCAAGAACATGCGGTCTACACCGATTGAAGTCTCGATGACATACGGCGTGTAGCTCTCGTTGGTCTGAGGATCGAAGTACTTGATCTGCTTGCCAGAGTATTTCTCGTGCTGGCTCAGGTCGAAGTTGGTACGAGAGTGGATACCCTCTACCTCCTTGAAGCCGAACGGCATCTTGAACTCGATATCAGTAGCAGCGTTGGCATAGTGAGCCAGCTTGTCGTGGTCGTGGAAACGATAGTTCTCAGCGCCAAAGCCCAGGGCCTGGTGCCACTTCATGCGCGTCTCCTTCCACTTGGGGAACCACTCCAGCTCCGTGCCGGGCTGTACGAAGAACTGCATCTCCATCTGCTCGAACTCCCTCATGCGGAAGATGAACTGACGAGCCACAATCTCATTACGGAAAGCCTTACCAATCTGGGCGATACCGAAAGGAATCTTCATACGACCCGTCTTCTGCACGTTCAGGTAGTTCACGAAGAT
>CACXAG010000129.1 GCA_902765585.1 uncultured Prevotellaceae bacterium | reverse complement strand
ATGTCCGAACAACAGATTCTACAGATGCTCGGACGCATGGCGTCGGTGTTGGATGTCCAGGAAAAGGCACAGCTGAAGGCTGCCTTGGAGGTTCTTGCCAAGGGGGCTGAACAGCGTGTGAGCCCTGAGGTCACTGAGGTGCGTCCACGTGAACTGGAGTGTGACGTGGTGCGCTTCCAGAACAATAAGGACAAGTGGGTGGCGCTGGTAGGCCTGCTCGATGGCTATCCCTACGAGATATTCACGGGTCTGCTGGATGACGAGGAGGGTATCTTCCTGCCCAAGTCGGTGTCCAAGGGCAAGATTATCAAGCAGGTGAACCCCGACGGCACCAAGCGCTACGACTTCCAGTTTGAGAATACCCGTGGCTATAAGATTACCGTCGAGGGACTGTCGGAGAAGTTCAATCCCGAATACTGGAACTACGCCAAGCTCATCTCTGGCGTGCTGCGCTACCGCATGCCCATAGACCATGTCATCAAGTTAGTGTCTTCGCTGCAGTTGCAGTCGGAGAACATCAACACATGGAAGGTGGGTGTGGTGCGTGCCCTGAAGAAATACCTGGACGATGGCACTGTGGAAACTGAAGAGTAGAGAATATGAAAGTTACGTCAAGCTATATATTTCTGAACGATGTCCGATTCCATGCATACCATGGGGTGTTGCCCCAGGAACAGGAGGTGGGGCAGGACTTCTTGGTGTCTGCCCGTGCTGCGCTGGATGTGACGGCAGCCATGGAACACGACATGGTGGAGGTGACACTCGACTATGGCGTGCTCTACCGCATCATCAAGGAGGAAATGACCCAAACGTCGCAACTGGTGGAACATGTGGCTGGCCGCATTGCCCATCGTGTCTTTGATACCTTCCCCGGGGTGACGACGCTCGACCTGAAGATAACCAAGTTGAATCCGCCTATTGGTGGAGATTGTGAGGGGGCTGGCGTGGAATTGCACCTGGAAAGGTAAAAAAGTAAAAAGGTAAAAAAGTAAAAAGGTGAAACATAGAATATTCGTTTTAATCTGGATGACACTCGTGCTGGCGGTGACTGCCGTTGCTGCCAATAAGACGTTTACATTGGTGATTGATGCCGGTCACGGTGGTCATGATGCCGGTGCCTTGGGTAAGCTGACCAAGGAGAAACACATCAACCTGAACGTGGCATTAGCCTTCGGTCGCAAGGTGGAGGCCAACTGTCCTGACGTGAAGGTGGTCTATACGCGCAAGACCGACGTCTTCGTGCCGCTGCACACCCGTGCCGACATTGCCAACCGCGCCAAGGCCGACCTCTTTATGTCTATACACACCAATGCGGTGAAGAAGGGGGCTCCCCGGGGCATGGAGACCTATACGTTGGGTATGCACCGCGCTGCCGACAACTTAGAGGTGGCCAAGCGTGAGAACGAGGTCATCCTCTACGAGAAGGACTACAAACAGCGCTACCAGGGCTTTGACCCCTCATCGTCCGAGAGCTATATCATGTTTGAGTTCATTCAGGACAAATATATGGCCCAGAGTGTCGACCTGGCCAAGTATGTGCAGCGTCGCACCTGCTCCTCGGCAGGCCGCACCAACAAAGGTGTCAAGCAGGCCGGATTCCTGGTGCTGCGCGAGACATCGATGCCCAGCTGTCTGATAGAGCTTGGTTTCATCTCGACACCCGACGAGGAGCGCTTCCTGCATTCCAGCGCTGGTGTGGAGCAGATGGCCCAAGGCATCTACCAGGCTTTCCTCGACTACAAGAAACAATACCATCAGGGGGCTGCCCAGCCTCTGAAGATGGAGGCACCGGCAGAAACCGTCAGCAATCCCCAGCAGGGAAAGGACGTCAAGTCGCAGCAGGACAATCCCGAGGAACCTAAAAAGGAAAAGAAGTCCAAGCGCAAGAAGAGCCAGATGGCCCAGCAGTTGGAGGCTGCCCGTGACGGTCAGCTGATTATCCAGACGGCTTCCGCTGAACCCAGCGCAGACTCTATCATCAATGCCGCTCCCAAGCTACAGGCTGGCAGGACAGTGAGACTGACCGTGGACACCGTCAAACGTCAAGTGCCTGTCCAGAAACAGGAGGTTGTCCAGAAACAGGAGGTTGTCCAGAGACAGGAGCCTGTTAAAAAGCAGGAGCCTGTCCAGAAACAGGAAGTGGTCCAGCAGCAGGTTCCCCCTCAGAAGCCAGTCGTGGTCCAGCAGCAGGAGCCTGTTGTCAAGCAGGATACTCCGGCTGATGCTCCCGTTTTCAAGGTTCAGATTCTGGCCAGCGGCTATCTGCTCAAGGATGGCGATGCTCAGTTGAAGGGTGTGAAAGGCGTGGAGTACTACCAGGAGAACGGACTTTATAAGTATACGGTAGGCAGTTCGGCAGACTATAGCCAGATCTACCAACTGCGCAAGACGATTGTTGACCGTTTCCCCCAGGCCTTCATCGTGGCCTTCAAAAATGGACAGAAGTATGATTTGCAGGCTGCCATGAGGGAGTATAGGAGCGGGAAAAAGTAAAAAGGTAAAAAGGGAAAAAGTAAAAAGGTAAAAAAGTAAAAAAGATATGAAATTCTTTACGAAAGAGGTGAAAATAGCATTGACAGCCATTGTGGGTATCGTCATCTTGTTCTATGGTTTGGAGTTCCTGAAGGGACTGACCGTTTTCTCGACGGATGACTCCTATTATATTGCTTTCGACGATGTCAGCGGACTGTCAGCATCGTCTCCCGTCTATGCCAACGGCTATCGCGTGGGTGTCGTTAAGGAGATCAACTATGACTACACTCACCAGAATAAGATTGTAGCCGTGATGGGACTGAACAACGAGATGCGTCTGCCCAAGGGTACGCATGCCGAGATAGACAGCGACCTGTTAGGAAATATCAAGATTAATCTGGTGCTGGGCGATAATCCCATAGACCTGCTGGCCGAGGGGGACACGATTCCCGGAGGTGCTGTACAAGGCATGATGGCAAGGGTGGGTGCGATGATGCCTGCCATCGAGGCTATGATGCCCAAGTTAGACAGCATCCTGACTGGTCTGAATGCCCTGTTGAATGATCCTGCCTTAGCCAACACGCTGCACCATGTGGAGGGTATGACAGATAACCTCGATGCCACCAGCCGTGAACTGAAGAGTCTGTCGGCATCGCTCAACCACGAGATGCCTGCCATGATGCAGAAGACCAATGGTATTCTCGACAATACCCAGCAGTTGACGGGGAATTTAGCAGCTATTGACGTTGCTGCCATGACTGCCAGTGTCAACCAGACCCTGGCCAATGTCAATGAGCTGACGCGTAAGCTCAACAGCAATGAGGGCTCTTTGGGACTGCTCATGCGCGACGCCACCTTGTATAACCGTTTGAGTCAGACGGTGGCAGATGCCGACTCGCTGATGGTTGACCTGAAAGCACACCCCAAACGCTATGTCCACTTCTCGGTTTTTGGAAGAAAAGATAAATAAAAATTCAGCTCAATTTTAAATTTGTCTAAATAAAAAAGGGACGTCAAATCAATTCAACGGCTTGTTTCCAAGTGCTTGATATTTCATATTTTCTGCACGCCTGTCAAGTGTTGCTTGCACAAGGGTGGGGGAGTGAGCATGTGGGGCGTAACCCTTTGATAGACAAACGGATGGAATTATCCAATAGGCTTTTCGCGTCGTATGAGAATAGAGCGGGATAAAGTACGAAAAACGAGTGTGTTACGGCAAACCGAATGAGGAGTGATTAAAAATGCAGATTTGTTTTTTCCAAAAAAAAGTGCGACCTTTGCACTCGGAAAACAATTTAACCAAAGTAAAAAACATTCTTTGTAGAAGTAACGACTGCGCATGGAGAAAAATCCAAGGGCGCTTTGGGACAAATGCCTCTCTTTGATTAGGGAGAACGTCACGGAGCAGCAATTCAGAACATGGTTCGCGCCTATTGTCTTCGAGGAGTACAACGAAGAAAGCCGGACTTTGCTGGTGCAAGTACCAAGTAGGTACGTGTACGAGTATCTGGAGCAGTACTACGTGGTGTTGCTGAGCAAGGTCATCAGCCGTTGCTTCGAGACGAATGTGAAGCTCAACTACCGTATTGTTGTCGACAAGAAGAACCATTATACCGTCGATGAAGAGGGTAGTGAACCGGTTACTGTCGAGGCACCTCAGCCCAGGGTAGGCGTCAACAAGTCGCCTACGGTGATGGACTCTGTGGACAGGGACCTCAATCCCCAGTTGGACATCCACAAGACGTTCCATACCTTTGTTGAGGGCGACTCCAACAAGTTGCCGCGCACGGTAGGTCTTAGCATTGCCGAGCATCCGGGCAAGTCGACGTTCAATCCCTTCTTCCTCTATGGTCCGTCGGGATGTGGAAAGACGCATCTGGTGAATGCCATCGGACTGAAGTGTAAGGAGATGTACCCGCAGAAGCGCGTGTTGTACGTGTCTGCCCGCCTCTTCCAGGTGCAGTTCAGTGATGCCAGCCGCCAGAATACCGTCAACGACTTCATCCATTTCTATCAGACCATCGACGTGCTCATCATCGACGATGTGCAGGAATGGGCAACGGCTGAGAAGACCGTGGCAACGTTCTTCCATATCTTCGACCACCTCTTCCGCTTGGGCAAGCAGATTATCTTAGCTTCCGACCGTCCTCCTGTAGACCTTGTATGGTTGAAGGACCGTATGCTGACGCGTTTCTCATGCGGACTCATTGCCGAATTGGAGAAACCCAATGAGCAGCTCTGCGTGGACATCCTGAATGCCAAGTGCCGTCGTGACGGCCTGAAGATTCCCGAGGATGTCATCCGTTTCATTGCCCAGACTGCCAATGGCTCTGTGCGTGACTTGGAGGGTGTGGTGAACTCGCTGATGGCTTATTCCATTGTCTACAATAGCAATGTGGATATGCGTCTTGCCGAGCGTGTCATCAAGCGTGCCGTCAAGGTCGACAACAAACCGCTGACCATCGACGACATCTTAGAGAAGGTCTGCGGACATTACGGCATCAGTCAGCAGAACGTGTTCAGCAAGAGCCGCAAGCGCGACTATGTGTTGGTACGTCAGGTGTCGATGTATCTCGCTCAGAAGTACACCAAGATGCCTGCTTCACGTATCGGTCAGCTCATTGGTGGTCGCGATCACTCTACGGTCATCCACAGCTGCAGCACCATCGAGCAGCGCCTGAAAGTCGACAAGTCCTTCTCAGCTGAACTCTCCAGCATTGAGAACTCCTTTAAGCTAAAGAAGTGAAAAGTGAAAAGCAAATTTTTCACTTTTCACTTTTACTTATTCCCTTAAATCAGGTTGTCCTTTTCGATGTCCTTGAAGTACTTGTAGGTGGCAACCTTCAGTTCGTCGGTGGCAGGTTCGTCACAGACGATGACGCCATGCTGGTGGGTCTGCAGGGACGAGATGGTCCAAGCCTGGCAGACGGGGCCTTCGATGGCAGCCTGCAGTGCGCGAGCCTTGTGGTGACCGTTGCAGAGAATCATCACCTCGCGGGCAGCCATGACGGTGCCTACGCCAACGGTCAGCGCCAGCTTGGGCACCTTGTTGACGTCGTTGTCGAAGAAACGGGAGTTGGCGATGATGGTATCGGTGGTCAGCGTCTTTACACGCGTCTTGGAGGCGAGGCTGGAGAACGGCTCGTTGAAGGCGATGTGTCCGTCAGGACCAATGCCGCCAATGAACAGGTCGATGCCACCGGCCTCTTCTATCATCTGCTCGTAGTGGGCGCACTCGGCAGCCAGGTCGGGAGCGTTGCCGTTCAGGATGTGGATGTTCTCCTTCGGGCAGTCGATATGGTTGAACAGGTTGCGAGCCATAAACGAGTGGTAGCTTTCAGGATGAGACTCCGGCAGACCGACATACTCGTCCATGTTGAACGTCAGCACGTTCTTGAACGACACGCGGCCTTCCTTGTTGGCCTTTACAAGGCATGCATACATGCCCTCGGGAGAACTGCCGGTAGGCAGACCCAGCACGAAGGGCTTCTCGGGTGTGGGCTGGAAAGCGTTGATACGCTCGATGACATGCTCGGCAGCCCACTGTGACATCTTTTGATAGTCAGATTCAATGATTACTCTCATAAGTCTAAAAATATTAAGTTTTTTGTCTTATCGCCTGCAAAGATACAATAAAAAAGTGAAAAGTGAAGAGTGAAGAGTGAAAAATTTACATCCGTCGTAAAAAATAAAGGCATTGTGAATGATGAATTGTGAATTATTTCGTATCTTTGCCCCATATTTATACCACATGAAAGAATTTGTTATTTCAGAAGCCAAGGCCGAGACTGCTGTGCTGGTAGGACTCATCACGCAGCAGCAGGATGAGGCGAAGACCAAGGAGTATCTGGACGAGCTGGAATTCCTGGCTGATACAGCTGGTGCCGTCACCGTGAAGCGCTTTACGCAGAAGGTGCAGGGCCCCAGTCAGGTGACGTATGTCGGCAAGGGTAAGCTCGACGAAATCAGGCAGTATGTCAAACTGATGGAGGAGAATGACGAGCCCGTGGGCATGGTCATCTTCGACGATGAACTGTCGGCCAAGCAAATCCGTAATATCGAGGCAGAGCTGAAGGTGAAGATTCTGGACAGGACGAGTCTGATTCTGGACATCTTTGCCATGCGTGCCCAGACGGCTGAGGCCAAGACCCAGGTGGAGTTGGCGCAGTATCGCTATATGCTGCCTCGTCTGCAGCGTCTGTGGACACATTTGGAACGTCAGGGCGGTGGCTCCGGTTCCGGTGGCGGCAAGGGCTCCGTAGGTCTGCGTGGTCCTGGTGAGACGCAGTTGGAGATGGACCAGCGTATCATCCGTCAGCGCATCTCGCTGTTGAAGGAACGCTTAGTGGAGATTGACAAGCAGAAGACGACGCAACGCAAGAACCGCGGGCGCCTCATTCGTGTGGCCCTGGTGGGCTATACCAATGTAGG
>CACXAG010000128.1 GCA_902765585.1 uncultured Prevotellaceae bacterium | reverse complement strand
CTCCTGCCGTTCCTCTGTCTGCTCAACGTCAATGGCTGCGGCGTCACGCTCACCGACCTCGACGCCATCGACAAGAAGGGATGGGCCGACTTCAAGCTCTGCCCCATGGCCGCCAACATCCAGTTCGTCTTCTATGCCCCCGAGGAAATGCGCGTTGACAACGTCCTCGTCAAGGTGCTGCTCAACGAGGTCGAGGCCCGGCTCCCCCTGAAGACCACCCTCTATCCCTACTACCACTGGACCGACGTCCGCAACTACTACCTCAAGAAAATTGAAAAAATTGAAGAATTGAAGTAAAAGGTAAAAGTAAATAGTGAAAAGTTCTATGCGAGGTTTATTATTTTTTATTTTTTATTTATTATTTAGCCCCATCGGGGCGCTACGTGCGCAGTCGGCCTTCGACCTCATCAGCCGCCACCGCAACCTGTCGGCCAGCAACTACTGCATCTATCCCGACAGCATCCTGGAGGCGCACCCCGCCCTGACGCCCGCGCCCGCCGGCAAGAAGCCCTTCTACCTCTCGCACTACGGACGCCACGGTTCACGATACCTCAGCAACCGCATAGGCTACGACATCCCCTACGGTCTGCTCTCCAAGGCCGACAGCATGCAGCTGCTCACACCCCTGGGCCAGCAGGTGAAGCAGGAACTGAAGGACATCATCGACGACTCCGAGGGACGCTGGGGCGATCTCACCGGTCTCGGCAAGCAGCAGCACCGCAACATAGCCCACCGCATGACCGAGCACTTCCCCGAGGTGTTCAGCGGCAAGGCCTTCATCGACGCCCGCAGCACCACCGTCAACCGCTGCATCCTCTCCATGGGCTCCGCCCTGCAGGAACTGATGTCGCTCAACCCGCGACTGCAGGTCACCATGCAGGCCACGCGCCGCGACATGCACTACATGAACCACCAGGACAAGGCCCTGCGCGGCATCATGAAGAACGACACCATCATGAAGGCCTTCCACGCCTTCTGCCGCAGCCGCGAGCAAAACCCGCGGCTCATGGCGCTGCTCATCAACAACCCCGACTCCGCACTGGACACCCAACAGCAAGTGCTGCTGAACTACTACCTCCTGAAGACGGCCCTCATCCAGCAGAACACCCACATGCAGACCCGCACCACGCTGATAGACCTCTTCACCTACGAGGAAATCCACCAGTTCTGGCAGATGGAGAACGTCTGGTGGTACCTCACCTACGGCCCCACGCCCATCAGCGGCTCCCGCCAGCCCTACTCCCAGCGCTACCTGCTGCGCCAGCTCATAGCCGACGCCGACAGCATCATCCGACAGCCGCGCCATGGCGCCCAGCTCCGCTTCGGCCACGAAACCATCATCCTGCCGCTCACCTGTCTGCTCGGCATCAACGGCTTCGACACCGCCTTCGACGACCTCGAACAGCTCGAGCCCTCCGGCTGGTGGGCATGCCTCGTCTTCCCCATGGCCTCCAACCTCCAGTTCGTTTTCTACCGCTCCGACCCCGCCGACACCGACGTCCTCGTCAAGGTTCTCCTGAACGAGCAGGAAACCTGGCTCCCCCTGCCCACGGACAACGCCCCCTACTACCGCTGGAGCGATTTCCGCGACTATTATCTCCGCAAACTCGACGCGTACGGCGATTAACCGCGCCTGGAAATAATCTAATACGTGGCTTAGATTATATCGTACCCCTACGGAATATTCTAAGCCACGTATTAGATTATATCGTACCCCTACGGAATATTCTAAGCCACGTATTAGATTATATCGTACCCCTACGAAATATTCTAAGCCGCGTATTAGATTATTACCCCACCCCGCGATATAATCTAAGCCGCGTATTAGATTATAACCACGGGGTAGATTTCCGTCGAAAAGTTTGGCGGAGTGGAAAATTATGCGTATATTTGCAGAAAAATTTCTGAAAACTATGGGAAGAGACGGACGAGGAGACGCCTGGAAGCACAGGCAGTGGAAACAGGGCGGAATCTGGGGCAATAAGAGGAAATTTTCGCCCCGCAAACTCGCGGACGAGCCGCAATTCAAGTTCGACGACGTATTCATCACGCCGCTGAGGCTGCGGCGCCACTATGCCGACGACGGCACCGTGAGTTATACGGAGTTCGAGCGGAAGATGGCGCCCACGGGCATCAGGATATTCGACGCCTACCTGCATTACCTGACGGACGGCAACTCGGACCTGCAGGTCTTTGCCGACCGCCACGGACTGCGCGTCGACGACATCGACTCGCTGGTCTTCGTGCTCACCGGCATGCGCGGCGTCGACTTCCGCCAGAAGTATCAGGTGAGAATAGCCAATCAGCTGCTGCGCTATACCGACATGACCGTCGCCGAGGTGGCCAAGCGCTCGGGCATCGGCTCGGCCAACAACCTCTACCTCACCTACAAGCGCGAGTACAACCTGGCTCCGGGCTACCGCCGCCAGCGCATCCGCCAGCCCGGCGACCTCGGGAGGTTTAAACTGTAGTCCCCCCCGTCGAAACCAAATTGGTCGTTAGATTTTAAGAAACTTTCATCTTTCATCTTTCATCTTCACCGGTTCCACGTGCACGGCGATGTGGGTCCTCTTACCATAGTACTTCTTCAGCAGTGCCTCCACCTCCGAGGCTTTGTCGTGGGCCTCGCGGAGCGTGATGTCGCCATCCATGCGGATGTGCAGCTCGATGGCGTAATGGTTGCCGATGCGCCGCGTCCGCAAGTTGTGCGGCTCTACCACGTCGGGCAGCGAAGCCACCAACTGCAACATCTCCTCCTCGACGGCATCGGGCAGGGAGTGCTCCAGCAAGTCGCCCAGGGCATTGCGCAGCAGGTTCGCCGCCACCCTGACTATCACGACGCCCACCACGCACGAGGCCAGCGGGTCGAGCACTGTCCAACGCTGTCCCAAGAAGATGGCACCGCCAATGCCTGCGGCCGTTCCCAACGACGAGAGGGCGTCGCTGCGGTGGTGCCACGCATTGGCCTCTACGGCTTGCGAGTTCAGCTGGCGGGCCTTCACCATCGAGTAGTGATAGACACCCTCCTTCAGTACGATTGACAGCAGTGCCGCCCACAGTGCCAGCATGCCCGGCGCCTCCAGCTCTGTCCCATCCAACCACAGCAGTACCTTGGTGGCCCCGCTATATAGGATGCCCGCTGCCACTATCACCAGCGCCACACCGATAAGTGTCATCGCCAGTGTCTCGTACTTGCCGTGACCATATTCGTGCGACTTGTCGCGCGGCTTATCGCTGATGCGGATAAACACCAGCACAATGATGTCCGTCACGAAGTCGCTGAGCGAGTGGATGGCGTCGGCCGTCATGGCGGCACTATGCCCCACGATGCCGGCCACAAACTTGAAGAGCAGCAGCGCCACATTCACCACGCTGCCCACCAGTGTCACCTTGTATATCTCTCTACTCCGTTCCTGCATTTTGTTTATTTTTTTGCTGCAAAGGTAATAAATAATCCGGATAATTCGTACCTTTGCACGCAAAAAGAGTTTGTGAGACAACCAGAATTGCTTTTCTATCAGTTCGACGAGGGTGTGACGGCATTCAGCACCACGCGGCAGGGAGGCTGTAGCGAGGGACGCTATGGCGAGTTCAACATCAACCGCTATTGTGGCGACAGCGAGGAGGCCATCCGTCAGAACCGCTCGCTGCTCTGCCGGCTTTTAGGCATCGGCGACGACCGCCTCATCATGCCGCATCAGGTACATCTGACGGAAATAGCCGTCGTCGACGAAGCCTTCTTGCAGCTTTCTGATGACGAGCGCCTGGCCCGCTTAGAGGGTGTGGACGCGCTGATGACCGATGTCGCTGGGGTGTGCATTGGCGTGTCGACGGCCGACTGCATCCCCGTGCTGTTGTACGACCCCGTTTGTCGGGCCGTCTGTGCCATTCATGCCGGCTGGCGCGGAACCGTGCAGCGCATCGTCGCGAAGGCCGTGGCGAAGATGACCGCCGTCTATGGCACTCGCCCTGCCGACCTCGTAGCCCAGATAGGACCCGGCATCCATCTCGACAGCTTCGAAGTTGGCGACGAGGTTTACGACGCCTTCGCCCACGAGGGTTTCCCCATGGAATCCATCAGCAAAAAATTCTTCACTCTTCACTCTTCACTCTTCACTTCCAAATGGCACATCGACCTGCCTGAATGCAATCGTCAGCAACTACTCTCCGCTGGCGTTCCTGGCGAGCGCATCACCGTCTCGCCCATCTGCACCTACCAGCAGTCCGACCGTTTCTTCTCCGCCCGTCGCCTCGGCATCAACTCCGGCCGCATCTTCACGGGCATCGTCATTACCTCAAAGAAACAGTAATATGACCAAATACTATTCCCAGCACTCCAGTTCGTTTTCCAATTCGGGCAGTTGACTGCGATGGAACGTAGGCTCCTTGATGCCGCGTTGCTTCTGACTGCGATAGTCGTCGAGCAGACGGAAGGCATAACGGCCTAAGAGCACGATGGCAATCAGGTTGCAGGCGGTCAGGAAGGCCATGAAGAAGTCGACGATGTTCCAGACGAGCTCGAAGCTGGCCATCGCACCAAACATCACCATCACGCCTGCCGAGAAGATGCGGTAAACAGTCATCACCTTCTGATTGGGCGTGATAAAACGGATGTTGGCCTCACCATAATAATAGTTGCCGATGATGCTGGAGAAGGCGAAGAGCAGGATGGCAATGGCTATAAACACGGGACCTGCCGAACCTATCTCAGACTGCAAAGCCGACTGCGTCAGGGCAATACCGTTCAGTTCAGGCACGTTATAGAGACCGCTGATAAGGATGATAAAGGCCGTGCATGAGCAAACCAACAAAGTATCGGTAAAGACGCCCAGCGCCTGGATGAGTCCTTGCTTCACAGGATGAGTCACCGTAGCCGTTGCAGCCACGTTGGGGGCACTGCCCTCACCAGCCTCATTCGAGAACAAGCCTCGCTTCACGCCATACATAATCGTGACACCTATTCCGCCTCCGGCTATCTGTTCGATACCAAAGGCGTCGAGCACGATGACTTTAAAGACGTGGGGTATCAGCTCGATATTCATCACGACAACGATGATAGCTAAGATTAAGTAGCCAATGGCCATGATGGGTACCAGCACGCCACAAACCATGGCAATGCGCTGGATGCCGCCAAAGACGATGATGAGTCCGATGGCTGCCAAGGCTGCTCCCACCCAAACGGGCGACCAGCCGAAGGCTTCCTGCATGGCACCACAGATGGTATTGGCCTGGATGGAGTTGTTGGAGAGTCCGAACTGACAAGTAATCAACACGGCAAACGTGATGGCGAGCCAGCGCTGGTGCAGACCGCGCTGGATGTAATAGGCAGGACCGCCAATATACGAGTCCTTGTGCTTCTGCTTAAACAACTGTGCCAGCGTCGACTCGACGAACGCCGTCGCTGAGCCCACCAGCGCTATCATCCACATCCAGAACACGGCTCCAGGACCGCCGATGGCGATGGCGGAGGCAACGCCGGCCAGATTGCCCGTCCCGACACGGGTGGCGACACTGACGGCAAAGGCTTGAAACGAGGAGATGCGACGTTGCTGGGTATTCATGTCTCCGGCATGCGTCTCCAAGGAATCAACTGCCGAGTCTGTCAGCACTCGAAACATCTCGCCAATCATGCGGAATTGCATGAAGTGGGTGCGCCATGTGAACCACAGGCCACACCCCACCAGTGCGAAGATGAGCACGTAGCCCCACACCGCATCGTTTACCAGCGTTATCAGTTCGTTTAAATCCATCTATCCTCAGCGTACCACTTGTGTAAACTCGGGCTTGGCGTCAGCACCGTAATAGTTTCTTCATCATATTCGTCTTTATTATTGTGAATGCAAGTAGGATTTATTGGTTCAGTATTTGCTCGGCATGCTCCTTGGTCTTCACCTGCTTGCCGGCGAAGATCTGCTCGATGACGCCCTCCTCATTAATAATAAAGGTGGTGCGGATGGTGCCTTCGGTCTTCTTGCCGTACATCACCTTCTCGCCCCAGGCACCCATCGCCTGCAACAGCGTCTTGTCGACGTCGGCAATCAGCGGGAAGGGTAGGGCGTGCTTCTCCTTGAACTTGACGTGCGAGGCTGCCGAGTCCTTGCTCACGCCCACCACCTCGTAGCCCGCACCTTGCAGTTCACCGTAATGGTCTCTCAGACTGCAAGCCTCAGCGGTACAGCCGCTGGTATTGTCCTTCGGATAGAAGTACAGCACCAGCTTGCGGCCCTTGTAATCACTCAGACGGATGTCCCGTCCCTGCTCGTCCTTGCCCAGTATCTCGGGCGCCTTGTCTCCAATGTTCATAGTATATCTTTTATTTGATGATCTTTATGGTGCAAAGGTACGCAAAACTTTGCTAACAAACGAAAAAGAACCACGATTTTTCGTCTGCAACTGCCGTTCTAAAAACGGTGTGCTCTGCATCCTTTACCTCTCCCTTCCTTTAATCCTTGAGCGGAGGGTGCGGAGGGAGGCGGGTTTCACGTCGAGGATATGGGCGATGGTATCATCGTCGTAATGGAGATCGTCCTGAAGGATGAGGAAGACATATTGCGAGGGCGTGAGTGAGTTGTAAGTGCGTTCCCACTCCTGCCAGCGCTTGGGGCGCAGCTGGGCGAAGTAGTCTATCAGACACTGCCTTTCCTCAGCGGTCATGTCACTGGCGGATTCCATTTCCTGAAGTTTCACGAAGCACCGCGTGCCCACAAGCAGTTTGTTGGAGATACGCTGACGGTTGGCCTCTATCTGCTTGTTCAACTCAGCGATGGTCTGTTCATTAACCTCGCCACTCTGTTGCAGTCGTTCTATTTCTGCTTGATTCTCTGTGATCCGTCTGGCAATCTCAGGCTCCTGATTCTTCGCCAATACCACCAGATACCCATCGTCAGCACAAACAGGAAAAATAAGAATGTGATTCCCGCTTTCATCATCTGCCGACGGGACCTCTCCTCCCAGCGCCTTTCATCAAACTTTTTTTGCCAGTCGGCTATCTCCAGGCTGTGATTGGCTTTCATAACCGAATCGGTGAATGCGTCCTTTTGCCGTTTCATGTTCAAAGCCGCATTCATATCGCCAGTCTTTTCATAGAGCCTGGATAATACCTCCATCGAATGGCTGCGCACCAAAGGATCTTTTTCTGTCAGACATTTCTTCGCTGCCTCGATGGCCTCTTGATAATGTCCCTGTGCTTCCAAGAGACGAGCCATAGTCTCATAACCCTTAAAATTACTGGCTACCTTATCATTCCTCCATTTCTCCAAATACTTCCTGGCATTTTCAACATCACCCCGTTCCTCATACATCGCCGCGATATTGTGATAGATGGCAGCCCGCAAGATGCTGTCGGCCAGGTCGATATAGTCCATGCTTCTGAAAATATAGGCGTATGCGCTGTCACTCTGATCCATATACGCATAAGCCGATGCGCAGAACTGGAGGGCTCGTAATGTCATGACACTGTCGTTCATTCTGCGACTGCTCTCTAAATACTTCTGCGAGTATTCCAGAATGAGCAGATGGTTGAAGCAATTGTAATTGGCATAGGCCAGATTATCATACACCATGTTCTTCAGCAGTTCGTCATCCGCATCCTCAGCAATCGTCTCAGCCACCTTATAATCCTTAATCGCATCAAACGTCCTGCCAAGTAAATGCCTTCTGATGCCACCCCTGTAATAATATGCCCTGCCCCGATGCCAGGCGTCGCCATGCTTGTCGTAGTAGTCCACGCACGTCGTAATGAGCGAATCACCTTCAGCCTGGTGCAGCACGATATAATCCGTCATAATCTTCAGCAGACGGTATTCCATCCTATCAGCCTCAGAGAGTGATGCCGTGTCCACCTTACTGATTATTACGCGTGCTGAGTCAGGGCGTTGATGGACGATGTCCGCAGCCTCCTTCAACAGCGGATGACGCGCATCATGACACCCTGTAAATACAACGATGACTACGAATATCCAGATTATTTTCTTCATGACTATTTGTTTTGTTGACAAAGGTAAGTATTATCTTCGAAACAAAACCGACCGATAGGTATTTTTAAAGAATAATTCAAAGTTTTTAAATTTGATGAAGGTATTATCAGAATATATTTGTTACAATCTGACACTTTTTTTGAGGTAACCATTTCCCTACATTGCTTACTATCAGTGTTTTAAGCCTAAAAGTGCTGTAACACCCCCTTTTGCGGTTTTTCTGCCTTTTCCTTGTGTGTGTCAGTTGAAAGGAATAACTTTGCAATCAGTTCATGAACTCAGATTTTGATTCAAGCAGCATCCGTCGGGATGACGTGTGCTGCTTCAAAAAGTAAAAACAATAACAAATAAAAAAATAAAAATATGAAGCATCTGAAAGTATTCCTCTTATTGCTGCTTGTTGCGCCATCAGCATCAGCACAGACCGACAGCACTCAAGTAAAAAACGACTCCATCACATGGAGTCAGGAGTTAGAGGGTGTAACGGTCAAAGCCCAACGTCAACTCATCAAACAGGACATCGACCGCGTAGGCTATGATGTCCAGGCTGATGAAGAGTCAAAGACACTGACTGTACTCGACATGCTGCGCAAGGTGCCGATGGTTACCGTTGACGGCGAAGAAAATATAAAGGTTAAGGGAAACAGCAGTTTCAAGATATACAAGAACGGTCATCTTGATCCCAGCCTTACCCAGAACGGTTAGTCTTTCCTACCGTTTCGGCAAGCTCAAGGCCAGCGTCAAGAAAACCGAGACCACCATTGAGAATAATGATGTTGTAGGCGGTATCACCAAAGGACAATAAATCACAAACAATATGAAAACAATGAAACTTTGGAGAAAATCGCGATTAAGCAAGTGCCATGCAAACTCGTTTGCAAATGGCCGAACGGGAGCGATTTTTGTAATTGCCTTTATGATGCTTGCTGCTTTCTCCCTCGCATCTTGCAGCAGCAATGATGACGACAAGGACATCGTAGAACAAGTAACCATCTTCGTCTCGGCAGAAACGGGGACGTACAATGTTGTTCCTAGCAACACATTTACAGAAGGGATGTTGATTCGAGAACAGGGCGAGAGTGCCTTCTATTGCGTCTCGTTCCAAACGATTACTGGCTTCACCTACGAGCGCGGTCACGAGTACGAACTATTAGTAAAGCGCACCACGCTCGCCAATCCTCCGCAGGATTCCGGCAAGTATCGCTACGAACTCGTCCGCATCGTGTCAGGAAAATGGCAAGGCCTAGAAATGTTAAAATGCGATATTAAGTATCTCTTTTTTTGCAAATTATTTGGAAGTATCGCATAAAAGATGTAACTTTGCAGTAAATTATTAAGCTCCGCCATTCTTTCTTGAATGGACATGGCCGTCCGAGGACGGCTTTTTTATTTTAACAACATTACATATATGGCACAACGCGTAACGTTCTACATCGACGGATTCAACTTCTACTACGGCCTGCGACGCACCAAGCGCAACGAGCCACAGTGGGGCGACTACTATTGGATTGACATGGTAAAACTCTGCCAGGGATTCCTTGGCGAAGGACAGGAAGTGGAGAAGGTCATCTATTTCACGGCCTCGCCCCTCAACCCCGAAAAGAGTAGTCGCCAGAGCGCTTTCCTCAATGCCAATAAACTTATCAACGGCGACCGCTTCGAGGTGGTGCGCGGCAAGTATCTCGACAAGCAGATTCAGTGTCCTAATTGTCACTATGCCATCTCACGACCAGAGGAAAAGAAGACCGACGTGAACATCTCCGTCCGCATGATAGCCGACTGTGTGCTCAACGCCACCGATACCATCGTCCTTGTCAGTGCCGACAGCGACCTCGTTCCGCCTCTGGAGTTCATTCAGAAGCAATACCCTGAGAAGCGTATCAAGGTCTATTTCCCGCCCTCAAACTTCAGTTGCGACCTGAAAGACAATCTCATACACCACAGCAGCAAGCCCGTTCTCATGTATAAGAACGAGCGCCGTTTTCGCGATGCCATCATGCCCGATGTCGTGACTGACGGCACAAAGCGTTACGAAGTGCCGGAGAAGTGGCGTCCTGCAAATATTGTAAGATAAAACACGACTGACTTATGGAACAGAAATTCGGGAAAAACAGTATTGACATTGAGACGCTGCGCGAGTTTTGCGAGCGCGAGGGCAAGGAGGTGACTTACCGCAAGGGCGAACAGCTGGAGCAGTTTTTCGACCAGAGCATGGAAACAATGGAACTGCGTGCTATCGTGGCCAATCATTTTATCAGCCAATACCATTCGCTCATTATTGCCCTC
>CACXAG010000127.1 GCA_902765585.1 uncultured Prevotellaceae bacterium | reverse complement strand
AAGTAGCAGAAGTGACAAACAACTAAGTATATTTAAAGACCACGAATTTCACGAATGACTCGAATTATTGGTTGTCTGAGAATTCGATTAATTCGAAAAAAATCAAAAGGAAGAATAAATTCGTATCATTCGTGAAATTCGTGGTTAAAAAGAATAAGAGTATGAAAAAAGTAGTTTTAATGTTTGCTGCCGGCCTGTTGTTGTCGGGCTGCGGCCTATATAATAAATATGAGAAGACTGTGGAGGAGCCTGCCGACATCTTCGGTACGACCGATGACGTCCTGACGGCCATGGGTGCTAACGAGAGCGTCGCCGACCTTTCGTGGCGCGAGTTCTTTGTCGACCCCAAGTTGCAGGCACTCATCGAGCAGGCGCTGGCCAACAATACCGACCTGAACAGCGCGCGCATAAACATCGAGAAGAGCCAGCTGGCGCTGATGACCAAGAAGCTGGCCTTCTTGCCGTCGCTCTCCTTCTCGCCGCAGGGCTCCCTGTCCAGCTTCGACGGGGCTAAGGCCACGAAGAGCTACACCCTGCCGCTGGACGTGTCGTGGGACATCGACGTGTTCGGTTCCATGAGGAATAAGAAGCGCGCCGCCAAGGCCGCCCTGCTGCAGGCACAGATGACCGAGGAGTCCACGCGCTCGAACCTCATCAGCACCATCGCCCAGGAATACTTCTACCTCCAGCTGCTCGACCGCAAGATGGAAATCCTCATCCAGACCGACAGTCTGTGGAAGGCCTCGCTGGACACGGAGAAGGCGCTGTACGAGAACGGCCAGGCCTACTCCACCGCCGTCAACCAGCAGGAGTCGTCGTGGCTCGACGTGAAGACGCAGATTGTGGGCATCCGCCGCAGCATCCGCTCCACGGAGAACGAGATATGCAGCCTGCTGTGCATCACGCCGCAGCACATCGACCGTTCCTACTGGGGTGCCGCAGGCCAGTACCACTCTGCCACCGAGGGCATGCGCATGTTTGACGAGAACTACTCGAAGGTCGGCGTGTCAGCCCAGATGCTGGAGCGCCGTCCCGACATCCGCCTGGCCAACTACTACATGGAGGAGGCCTTCTACAACACGCAGGCCGCCCGCGCCGCCTTCTTCCCCAGCATCACGCTGTCGGGCGAGGCCGGCTGGACCAACTACAGCGGAGCCGTCAATCCCGGCAAGCTGCTGCTGCAGCTCGTCGGCCAGCTCTCGCAGCCCATCTTCGCCCGCGGTCAGATCAAGGCCAACTACAAGACGGCCCAGCTGACCGAGGAGAACCTGAAGAAGAAGTATGTGCAGACCGTGGTCGACGCCGGCAACGACGTGAACGAGGCGATAGCCGACTGCCTGTCAGCCCGCGAGAAGCACGACTACTACCACCGCCAGGTGGAGGTGCTCCACGAGGCCTACCTCGGCACCCACGAGCTGATGGACAACGGCAAGGCCAGCTATCTGGAGGTGCTCACCGCCCAGGAGTCGCTGCTGAGTGCCCAGCTCAACGAGGCTGCCAACCTGTATAACGGTTCCCAGGCCGTCATCTCGCTGTATATCGCCCTTGGCGGAGGAACGAAGTGACATGAAAGATGAAAGATTAAACATTAAAGATTAAGGATTAAACGTGAGAAGGATTCTGTTGCTGTTCGTCGCTGTGCTGGCATTTGGCACAGCCAGTGCACACCATCATGACAGTGATGCTGCCAACCGCAAAAAGGTCGCCGTCGTCCTGAGTGGCGGCGGCGCCAAGGGTATGGCGCATATCGGTGTGCTGAAGGTGTTGGAGAAGGCCGGCATTCCCGTCGACATCGTCACTGGTACGTCGATGGGTAGTATTGTCGGCGGTTTCTACTGCATTGGCTATAATGCCACTGCCTTGGACTCGATGGTCCGTGTGCTGGACTGGAGCTATGTCATCACCGACAAGGAGAATTTGGCTAACCAGAGTCTCAGCGACCGCAAGAAACAGAATACCTATGTCTTCTCGACGGGCATGGCCAGAGGAAAGCGTAACGTGAATGCCGGCGGCTTGATCAAGGGTAAGAACCTGGCAGAGCTGTTTCAGCAGTTATGTATGGGATTCACCGACTCGCTCAACTTTACGGAAGACCTGCCGATTCCCTTTGCCTGTGTGGCCACGGACATCATGACTAATTCCGAGGTGGTGTTTCACAGTGGGAAACTGCCGCAGGCCATGCGTGCCTCCATGGCCATACCGGCTGTCTTCTCGCCGGTGAGGATGGGCGACAAGATACTCGTCGACGGTTTTTTGCGCAACAATTATCCTGCGGATGTGGCTCGCGCAATGGGAGCCGATATCGTCATTGGTGTCACGCTGTCCGGCAAACCGAAAACAGCGGAAGACATCACGGGAACGATGAGTGTTCTTGCTCAGATTCTTGACAACAACACGAACAACAAGTACGAGGAGAACATCGCCATCACCGACCTGCATATTAATGTTGACCCCCGTGACTACACTGCTGCCAGCTTTTCGTCAGAAGCCATCGACTCACTCATCCGGTTTGGCGAAGAGGAGGCCATGCGTCACTGGGACGACATCATGGCCCTGAAGAAACGTATTGGTGTCAGTGAATCATACCGTCCTGTGATACTACATCCTCTGCGACCGCTGGTGATGACTGAAAAGCACAAGGTTGCGGGCTTTACGTTTGAGCAGATGACACCGCAGGACGAAAAGTTTCTGCGTCAGAAGTTTCATCTGGACCGCTTGGACAGCATCGATGCCCAACTGGAACAGCAACTGACCACATCGATGCGCGTGGACCTGTTCTACCAGACTGCCGAGTGTCGTCTGGTGTCAGTCAGTATGCCGAAAGGACAGGCGAAACGCATGGTTGTTCGTGGTGTACAGTCGAAGAAGGAGAAAGAATGGGCCGAGGCCGACGGTGTACAGGTGATCCTCTCCGCCGGTCCTCGTAAGTCGGTGCAGTTGCATGCCGGTGCACGCTATGATACCGAGGAATATGCTGCCGTGCAGCTGGGACTCGACATACCGCTGAAGACGGCAATACCTATCAATACCGACTTCACGCTGAGACTGGGCAAACGCCTGATGATAGGCGGTGACCTCACGATTCATCCCCGCAGCTTTACCCGTCCTACGCTCAGCTGCGCTTTCCGCCGCAACGACGTAGATATCTACTTGGATGGTGACCTCGATTATAACATCCGTTACAACCAGTTCCTGGCAGAGCTGACACCCGTCAACTTCGACTTCCGTCATTTCAACCTGCAGCTGGGAGTGCGCTGGGACTATCTGCACTACCGCAACAAGCTCGGTTCGGCGTCGTCGGAGTATGTGTCGCTTGAAAACGAACATTTCTATAGCTACCGTGCCCGGGCTGAATACAACAGCGAGGACGACTGGAACTTCCCCACGCGTGGTGCTCGCTTCAAGGCCGAATATGCCTATTTGACCGACAACTTCGCCAAACTCAATGACAAGCCCGGCATGAGCGATGTCAGCGCTAACTGGCGCATGTCGTTCTCCTTCGGCAAGCATTTTACCCTGCAGCCGATGTTCTATGGCCGTCTGCTCTTCGGTACTACCGTGCCTCCTGTATTCTGCAATACCATCGGCGGTGACTGGTTCGGCCACTATTTGGAACAGCAGATGCCCTTCGCTGGCGTCGGCAATATGGAATATGTCGACAATCAGTTTGTTGCCGCTCAGCTGCAGGGACAGCTGCATATTGGCGGCAGCAGCTATGTTCTGTTGCGCGCATCCGCTGCCCAGCAGTCAAACCAGTTGAAGGAGCTCTTGGACTACCATACCCTACTGGGTGGACAGATGGCCTACTATTACAATACTCCTTTCGGTCCTGCCGGTGCCACCGTCGGCTACAGCAACCGCACGAAGTCACCGTATATCTTTGTGAATCTCGGATACGAATTCTAGCCAACTGGATACGCGGATGAGACGGATTCTAGTCCCAGTAATAGCGACCTTGATAGGGTGGGGTGTGACAGCGGAGGCCAATGCCCAAAGCCGTTCCCGCCATCTGATGGAAAAGGTGGACAGTGTGCTGTCAGCCCGCTACTACCGCAAGGGTAACATAGACACTGCCTATGTCCTGCGACCGCAGACCAAGTGGACCCTCAAGCTACGACTGAACGAGTCGGGAACAAAGATTGAGGATAAGGGTGTCGACCAAGTGGGACGCTTCAAATCAGAAATGGTAGCCGATAGGAAAATGACGGTAAGTCTTGGCGTGACCTATCTGGGTTTTTCGCTCAGCTTAGCACTCAATCCTGCCAAACTGTTGGGTAAATACCGCGACTATGAACTGAACCTCACCTCCTACGGCAAACGCTTCGGCTTCGATTTCTCCTACCAGGATGCCCATAACTTCACCGGCTGGCATGAGACAGAGGGCATGGAGCGTATCGAGTTGCCTGAAGACATGCTGACGGTGAAGACGCTGAACCTGAATGCCTACTATGTCTTCAACCACCGCCGTTTCTCCTATCCAGCCGCCTTCTCGCAAAGCTATATCCAGCGGAAGTCTGCCGGCAGTTTCATGCTGGGCTTGTCGGGACAGGGACAGCATGCTACACTCAGTTGGGAACAGGAGATGCAGCTGAAGATGACGAATATCGGTATTGGTGCGGGCTATGGCTATAACTATGTGCCCAAGCAAGGGTGGCTGCTGCATATCTCCGCCCTGCCCACGTTTGTTGTCTACAGTCGTACCTCGATGACCTTCGGCGAAGACCGTGTGCCCCTGCATTATCACTTTCCCGAGGCCATCATCACGGGACGGAGTTCCGTAGTACGCCAGTTGGGTAAGAAGAACGATAAGTTCATCGGCCTGTCGATGGTATATACCTTTACCAATATAGGTAACGAGGATAATCTTGCCATCTATAATGCCAAATGGCGTGTCCGAGCCTTCTTTGGCCTGCGCTTATAGCCTTAAAAAGTGTCCAGAGAGGTCTCTATTAGCACTCGTTTTGCAAATAACTCTTGATTTATTTGGTGGTTTGGGGAATTTGTTGTACCTTTGCAACCGCTTTTCGTGGCACCTGTGCCCGAAGGCCTGAAAATAACATAGTATTAACATTATAGAATTAAAACCAAAAAACAAATGATTATTGTACCCGTAAAAGAAGGCGAGAACATTGAGAAGGCCCTTAAGAAGTTTAAGAGAAAGTTCGAGAAGACTGGCGTTGTGAAGGAACTTCGTGCCCGTCAGCAGTTCGACAAGCCCTCTGTACTGAAGCGCCTGAAGATGGAGCACGCTATTTACGTACAGAAGCTGCGCGCTAACGAAGAGTAAAAAAGTACGAAAAAATTTGGTGGTTTCAAGAAAAATTCGTAAATTCGTTGCCGAAATAGAAATGCAACGAATATGATGATAGAGGATTTCTTGAACTACCTGCGTTACGAACGGAATCGTTCCGTCCTTACCGTACGCAGTTACGAACGGAGTCTGCGTGACTTTGAATCGTACTTCAAAAATCTGGAAAATCATCTCTCTTGGGAGTCGGTAGACTCGGACATCATCCGTGACTGGATGGAGAGTTTGATGGATAAAGGCGACATGGCATCCACGGTGAACAACCGCTTGAGTGCCGTGCGTTCCTTTTTTCGTTTTGCTCTCGCCAGGGGACTGGTGACCGCCGATCCCGCTAATGTCGTACAGGGACCGAAGAAACAAAAGCCATTGCCGCAGTTTGTGCGCGAATCGGATATGAACCGGTTGATTGACGTCCCGCAGATGTGGGAAAGAGGATTCAGCGGCCTACGCGCGCGTACCATAATTATATTATTTTATGAGACGGGTGTCCGCTTGGCCGAACTGGTGGCTTTGGATGATCAGGATGTGGACTTCGGCATGCATCAGCTGAAGGTGACGGGTAAGCGCAACAAACAGCGCATCATTCCTTTCGGCGATGAATTGGAACAGGTCTTGGCGGAGTATTTGCGCCAGCGTGACGAACAGTGGCCGCATCACGGGTCTGCGCTCTTCCTCAACGACAAGGGAGAACGTATAGGACGTAGTCAGGTTCGCACCTTGGTCAACAGGTATCTCTCGCTGGTGACTTCTCTGAAGAAACGTTCGCCACACGTCCTTCGCCACTCTTTCGCCACGGCTATGCTCAATCACGGAGCAGACCTGGAGAGCGTCAGGAAACTGCTCGGACATACGAGCGTAGCGGCCACGGAGATCTATACCCATACGACATTCGAGCATCTGAAAAAAGCTTATGAGAATGCCCATCCACGGGCTTAACCTATTTATTTACCCTTTAAAATCAGGAGGTAACTATGGAAATTAAGATTCAGTCGATTCACTTCGACGCTACTGCGAGTTTACAGGCGTTCATCGAAAAGAAGGTCGCCAAGTTGGAAAAAACATTTGAGGATATTCAGAAGGTTGATGTTCAGTGTAAGGTGGTGAAGCCGGCCACCGCCCAAAATAAGGAAGTCGGCATGACGGTATCTGTTCCCGGAACGACGCTGTTCGTGGAGAAGGTGAGCGATACTTTTGAGGAAAGTTGTGACCTTTGCGTGGACTCTATGCGTGTTCAACTGCAGAAATTCAAGGAAAAATTAAGGAATAGATAAAAAAAAGTCCGAAAAGTTTTGGTAATTCAAAAATAATGCCTACCTTTGCATCCGCTTTCCGATAGTAAGACTCCAAATCGGTTAGCGGATGCTTGAGTAGCATGCCTCTTTAGCTCAGTTGGCCAGAGCACGTGATTTGTAATCTCGGGGTCGTTGGTTCGAATCCGACAAGAGGCTCTGAAATATCGACTGAGAGAGGTGATAACACATTGAGGGTGGTTTCCAGAGTGGCCAAATGGGGCAGACTGTAAATCTGTTGTCTTTCGACTTCGGTGGTTCGAATCCATCACCACCCACTTCCGATGAAAAGGAAGTTTAGTGTTGCGGAAATAGCTCAGTTGATAGAGCACTAGCCTTCCAAGCTGGGGGTCGCGGGTTTGAGCCCCGTTTTCCGCTCATAGCTCGCTGTTATAGCTCA
>CACXAG010000126.1 GCA_902765585.1 uncultured Prevotellaceae bacterium | reverse complement strand
CAATGCCGTGCGACTGGCCCACTATCCCAACTGTCCGCGCTGGTATGAGCTGTGCGACTCGATGGGCATGTACGTCATGGACGAGGCTGACTGCGAGACACACGGTCTGCGAGGCACGTTGGCATCGACGCCAGACTGGGGCGACGCCTTCCTCGACCGTGCCATCCGCATGGCTGAGCGCGACAAGAACCATCCCTGCGTCATCTTCTGGAGCTTAGGCAACGAGAGCGGCTACGGTCCCAACCATGCCGCCATGTCTGCCTGGCTGCATGAGTTCGACCCAACGCGCCCTGTCCACTATGAGGGTGCTCAGGGCGACCCTGACCCCCAGACGGTGGATGTCATTAGCCGTTTCTATCCCCGCGTCATGCAGGAGTACCTGAACCCCGGCATCCCTGAGGGCAGCGACCAGGAGCGAGCTGAGAATGCCCGCTGGGAGCGACTCCTGGAGATTGCCCAGCGCGAGGGTGACCACTGCACGTGGGTAGGCAGCGACGGCGGCCCGTCTTGACCAGCGAATATGCCCACGCCATGGGCAATGCCATGGGAAACTTCCAGGAGTACTGGGACGAAATCAACTCCCATCCGCGTATGCTCGGCGGTTTCATCTGGGACTGGGTAGACCAGGGAATCATGAAGATGAAAGATGAAAGATTAAAGATGAAAGATGACAATTCAAAAAACAGAATTGACTCTGTATTTTATGGCGGGGATTTTGGCGACAAGCCTAACCTGAAGGCGTTCTGTCTGAACGGCGTCGTCATGAGCGACCGCACACTGACGCCGAAGTACTACGAGGTGCAGGCGGTATATGGTGGTGAGAGGAAAGAGGTAAGAGGTGAGAGAATAGAAAAAATGCGGTCATCTATCGGGAAGAAGTCTTCTCTTACCCCTCACCTCTCACAACTCACCTCCAAGATTTCCCCCCAGTGCTTCCGCGCCCCGACGGACAACGACCGCAGCTTCGGCAACTGGCTGGCCAAGGACTGGCAGCGCTGCGGACTGGACACGCTGACCATCCCCATGACGACCGAGCAGGAGGGCAACGAGCTGACCTTCACCTTCGAGATTCCCGACTCGCTGCCGCCGCTGCCGCGACTGGGCATCGTCATCGAACTGCCACGAGAGTATGAGCTGCTGACGTGGTACGGTCGCGGTCCCTGGGACAACTACCCCGACCGCAAGGCGGCGTGCGCCATTGGGCAGTGGAAGAGCACCGTCTCGGAGCAGTACGTCCACTACCCCCGTCCGCAGGACTCTGGCAACCACGAGGACTGCACGATGGTGGAGCTGAAGACGAAGCGCGGCAAGAAGCTGCTGATAGAAGCCGTCGACGAGCCCTTCTCGTTCAGCGCCCTGCCCTACTCTGCCCAGTACATCGCCTCGAAGACCCACGACTACGAACTGGAGGACCAGGGCAAGACCTACCTCAGCATCGACTGTGCCGTCATGGGACTGGGCAACAGCTCGTGCGGTCCCGGCGTGCTGAAGAAGTACACCATCGACAAGAACAAGAAACACCGGTTAAGATTAAAGATGAAAGATTAAAGATGAAAGATTAAGATGGGAGGATTAAAAGATTAAAGATGAAATTCGCTTTGCTCAGTATTATAAACCCAAAATATCACTATGGACATTATCAACTTTGCAGAACAGAACAGCATCATCAACCAGTACATGGCTGAGTTGCGCGACAAGAACTATCAGAAAAACCGTCTCTTATTCCGTCACAACATCAAGCGCATTGGTGAGATGATGGCTTACGAGTTGTCAAAGACCTTGGACTACAAGCCCAAGACCGTGACCACGCCCTTGGGTACGCTGGACATCCCCCTGCCCAAGGACGACATGGTGGTGGCTACCGTGCTGCGTGCCGGACTGCCCTTCCATGAGGGTTTCCTCAACGTGTTCGACAAGGCCGACAACGGCTTTGTGTCAGCCTTCCGTATGTATATCAACCGCGAGCATACCGAGGTGGGCATACATACCGAGTACATCGCCACGCAGAGCGTCAAGAACAAGACCCTGCTCATCGTCGACCCCATGCTGGCCACGGGCGGCAGCCTGGCGGCAGCCATCGACTCGCTGCTGCAGACCGGCAAGCCCAAGAAGATTCACCTCTGCTGCGTGATTGCCGCCCCCGAGGGCATCGAGGTGGTGAAGCAGGCGCTGCCCGACAATGCCACCATCTGGTGTGCGGCCATCGACCAGGGCATGAACGAGCAGAAGTACATCGTCCCCGGCTTCGGCGACTGCGGCGACCTCTGCTACGGCGAGAAGCTGCAGAGCTTCAGGAAGGTTGCCGAGAAGTACGGCAAATAAACCCCGAATGGGTCCATCATCATGGCGGCCGGTTAGCACATCGGCCGCCATTATTTTGTATATTGGAAAAGTGGAAGGCATTATCGACCGTGGTCAATCACTCAATCGACTGTGGTGAATCATTCAATCGACAGTGGTCAATCACTTAATCGACAGTGGTCAATCTTCAATCGACAGTGGTCAATCTTCAATCGACCATGGTCAACCGTTTAACCGACCATGGTCAACCGTTTAACCGACCGTGGTCAATCGTTTAACCGACCGAGGTCAAATCTAAAGACCCGTTTACGATTATTGCGGGTCGACGTCGTAGTAGACCTGCAGGGTGGAGAAGCGCTTGTCGGCGAGTATCTGGCGCTGGGCCAGCAGCAGGTAGTCGCGGACGCGCTTCATGTCGATGCCCAACTCCAGTTTCAGCAACAGCTTGCGGATGTTCTGGTGCTTCACCTTGGCCACTGACGGCTTGTCGGGTCCCAGCACACGGTTGCCAAACCACTGGCGCAGCAGGGTCCCCATGGCGGCGGCCGCCTGCTCCACGACGGCGTCCTGGCGGTGCTTCAGGTAGACGGCCGTCAGGCGCGTATAGGGCGGATAGCGGAACTGCTGGCGCTCGGCGATGAGGGAGCGGTAGAAAGCGGTATAGTCGTTGTGCACCACCTGGCTGATGACGGGCACGTCCTTCTGCTTGGTCTGCAGGATGACCAGTCCGCGCTTCTTCTTGCGGCCAGCCCGTCCGCTGACCTGCGACATCATCATGAAGGCGTGCTCGTAGGCACGGAAGTCGGGCATGTTGAGCATGGAGTCGGCACTGACGATGCCTACCACCGAGACGTGGTCGAAGTCGAGGCCCTTCGAGACCATCTGCGTGCCTATCAGGATATTGGTACGCCCAGCCCCGAAGTCGGTGATGATGCGCTCGTAGGCATTACGGGTGCGGGTGGTGTCCAGGTCCATGCGGGCGATGCGGGCTTCGGGGAACGTCTCGCGCACCTGCTGCTCTATCTTCTCCGTGCCGTAGCCGTGGGTGCGCAGGTCGGTGGAGCCACAACAGGGGCACTCCGTGGGTACTTGGTAGGTGGCTCCGCAGTAGTGGCAGGTCAACTGGTTCAGTTGCCGGTGCAGCGTCAACTTGACGTCGCAGTGGTCGCACGTAGGCACCCAGCCGCACTGGTGGCACTCTATCTGGGGCGCAAAGCCACGGCGGTTCTGGAAGAGGATGGCCTGTTCGCCGCGCTCCAAGGCCTCGCGTACACGTGATAATAATAAAGGAGAGAAGGGCCCCACCATCATCTTGCGACGTGTCAGGTCGGCGGTGTCCACCACTTGTATCTCAGGCATCTCGATGCCCTGGTAGCGCTCCTTCAGCTCCACCAGTCCGTACTTCCCAGTCATGGCGTTGTGATAGCTCTCCAGCGACGGGGTGGCACTGCCCAAGACCACTCTGGCCTTGTTGGCCAACTGTGATAGCACGATGGCTGTATTGCGGGCATGATAGCGGGGAGCGGGGTCCTGCTGCTTGTAGCTGGTCTCGTGCTCCTCGTCGACGATGACCAGCCCTAAGCGCTGGAAGGGCAGGAAGACGGCAGAACGGGCTCCCAGGATGACATCGTAGGGGTTGGCAGACAACTGCTTCTGCCAGATTTCCACCCGTTCGGCGTCAGAATATTTGGAGTGGTAGATGCCTAAGCGGTTGCCGAAGATGCGCTGCAGGCGCTGCATCATCTGGACCGTCAGGGCTATCTCCGGCAACAGGTAGAGCACCTGCTCCTTGCGCTCCAAGGCGCGCTGGATGAGGTGGATGTATATCTCCGTCTTTCCCGACCCCGTGACGCCGTGCAACAGGGTGACCTGCTTCTTCATCATCGACATCAGAATGCTATTGTAGGCGTCCTGCTGGGTGGCGCTCAAGGGCTTGACGAGGTCGGGACGGTAGTCGCCACCGTGGTTCAGCCGGCCTACCTCCACCTCGTAGGTTTCCAATATTTGGCGCTTCTCTAACAGCTTCAGCGTCTCTGCCGAGGCTCCGCTGACATTCATCAGCTCTTCGCGGGTGACCTCGATAGGCTCGATGCCGTTTTCCACCTCGTCCCAATGCGACAGCGCCAGATATTCGGTAAACACCTCCAGCTGTTTCCTGGCTCGTGAAAGAACATTCAGCGCAATATGCAGGGCGGTCATATTGCGGTATTGTTCCGTCAGGCGGATGTAGGTTTCGGTGCGGGGCTTGTAGCCGTCTTCGGCTTTCAATCCTGCTGGCAGCGCAGCCTTCAGAACCTCGCCGATGGGCGACAGGTAGTAGTCGCCAATCCACCACCACAGGCGTAGCTGCAAGTCGTTGACGATGGGCTGGGCGTCGGCCACCTTGATGATGGCTTTAACCTCATAGCCGGTAGGAGCATCGTCATGTAATCTGGAGACGATGCCGATATAGGTCTTGCCGCGACCAAAGGGAACCAGCACGCGCATGCCGACCGCTACAGCCACACCAGCGGGCAGGCTGTAGGTGAAAGTGCCATAGAGCGGCACAGGAAGAATAATGTCGGCATACGTCAGGCGCATTCGCTAATCGCTAATTGATAATTGATAATTGAATTTTCTCGTTTAATCATTCGTCGTTCAACGTTCAATGTTCAACGTTCAATGTTCAACGTTCAACGTTCAACGTTACCCCACCGTGCCTTCCAGCGAGACAGATAACAGTTTCTGGGCCTCGACGGCAAACTCCATCGGCAGTTTCTGGAGCACTTCTTTGGCATAGCCGTTGACAATCAATCCGACGGCCTGCTCCATGGGAATGCCACGCTGCGTGCAGTAGAAGAGCTGGTCCTCAGAAATCTTGCTCGTCGTCGCCTCGTGCTCAAAGACTGCCGTGTCGTTATGGACATCCATATAGGGGAACGTGTGGGCACCGCAGTCGGAACCCAGCAGCAGCGAGTCGCACGACGAATAGTTGCGGGCATTGTCGGCATTGCTGGTGGCACGCACCAAACCGCGGTAGCTGTTCTGGGAGTGCCCGGCAGAGATACCTTTCGAGATGATGGTCGACGTGGTGTCCTTGCCGATATGAATCATCTTCGTGCCTGTGTCGGCCTCTTGGTAGTTGTTGGTGACAGCCACTGAGTAGAACTCTGCCTGCGAACGGTCGCCGCGCAGTACGCAGGATGGGTATTTCCAGGTGATGGCAGAACCCGTCTCTACCTGCGTCCACGACAGTTTGGAGTCCACACCGCGCAGGTCGCCGCGCTTAGTGACCAGGTTGAGCACACCGCCTTTACCGTTCTCGTCACCGGGATACCAGTTTTGGACGGTTGAATACTTCACCTCGGCACGATTCATGACGACAATCTCCACAATGGCAGCATGCAGCTGGTTCTCGTCGCGCATCGGGGCGGTACAGCCCTCCAGGTAGGAGACGTAGGCATCGTCGTCGGCAATGATGAGGGTACGCTCAAACTGCCCTGTGTTGCGGGCATTAATGCGGAAGTAGCTGCTCAGCTCCATAGGACAGCGCACGCCCTTAGGAATATAGACGAACGACCCGTCGGAGAAGACGGCAGAGTTGAGGGCGGCAAAGTAGTTGTCGCGATAGGGCACGACGGTGCCCAAGTACTGGCGCACCAGATCGCCATGCTCCTTGATGGCATCACCGATGGAACAGAAGATGACGCCCTTCTCAGCCAATTTTTCCTTAAAAGTGGTTTTGACGCTGACAGAGTCCATGATGGCGTCGACGGCAGTATTGCCACTCAAGGCCAGGCGTTCCTCCAGGGGAATGCCTAACTTGTCGAAGGTCTTTTCCAGTTCCGGGTCTATCTTGCCGTCGCCCTTGGGCTTTTGTGCCATGGGGTCGGCATAGTAGGAGATACCCTGATAGTCGATGGGCGGCACATGGACGTGACCCCACGTCGGCTCGGTCTGCTTCTCCCAGTAACGGAAAGCCTGCAGACGGAAGTCGAGCATCCATTGCGGCTCACCCTTTTTTTGGGAAATCAGCCGCACGATATCCTCGTTCAGACCCTTCTCAATGATTTCTGTATGGACGTCCGTTGTGAAGCCAAATTCATACTTCTGTTCGGCCACTTGACGGACAAACTGATTCTTTTCACTCATTACTTTTCAGATTTTGGGCGCAAATTTACTAAAAAAGAACGAAAACGTTTGCGCAATTCACCTTTTTTTAGTACTTTTGTAGCCTAAAACAATTTATGTGTTACCTATTATCAAGTATTTCATGTTCAAATTATTAATAATTTAAATTCTTTTTATGTGGTTAATTAATTCATCAATCGGTCGAAAGGTTGTTATGTCCGTCACCGGTATTGCGCTGATTTTGTTCCTGACATTCCACTGTTGCATGAACATCGCTGCGCTCTTCTCGGGTGAGGCTTACAACATGATTTGCGAATTGCTGGGTGCCAACTGGTATGCCGTTGTGGCAACACTCGGTCTGGCTGCTCTGGCTGTGATTCACATCGTCTATGCATTCATCCTGACTGCACAGAACCGTACTGCCCGTGGCGACAACCGCTACGACGTGGCTACGACGGTAAATGCTGGCAAGGTGGAATGGGCGTCTAAGAACATGCTCGTCCTGGGTATCATCATCTGCCTGGGTCTGTTGCTCCACTTGTTCAACTTCTGGTACAACATGATGTTTGCTGAGCTCGTAGGTATGGAGACTACCCTGAGTCCTGCCGACGGTTTCGGCTGGATTAAGGAGACTTTCTCTAATCCTGTGTTCAGCGTGCTTTACATCATCTGGCTCGTGGCTATCTGGTTCCACCTGACTCACGGCTTCTGGTCAGCTATGCAGACCCTCGGCTGGAGTGGTAAGACTTGGCTCTGCCGTTGGAAGGTCATTGGTGGCATCTATGTTACCCTGCTGATGCTGGGCTTCCTCGTAGTGGTACTGGCTTTCTGGTTCGGTTGCGCTCCTTCGTTGTGTAATGGTGCTTGCTGCGCTGCCTGCTAAAAAATTGTAAATTGTAAATTGTCAAATTGTAAATTATCATGGCAAAAGTAATTGATTCTAAGATTCCCGCAGGTCCAGTGCCTGAGAAATGGAAGGAATATAAGGCTCACCAGCGCTTGGTTAACCCCAAGAACAAGCTGAAGCTCGACGTGATTGTGGTTGGTACTGGTCTGGCTGGTGGTGATTGTGGTTGGTACTGGTCTGGCTGGTGCTTCTGCAGCTGCTTCACTCGGCGAGATGGGCTTCAATGTGATTAACCTGTGTATTCAGGACTCTCCACGTCGTGCTCACTCTATCGCTGCTCAGGGTGGTATCAACGCCGCTAAGTGCTACCAGAATGATGGTGACTCTATCTACCGTCTGTTCTACGATACCGTAAAGGGTGGTGACTATCGTGCTCGCGAGGCTAACGTTTATCGTCTGGCTGAGGTATCAAACAATATTATCGACCAGTGCGTGGCTCAGGGCGTTCCCTTCGCTCGTGAGTATGGTGGCATGCTGGCCAACCGTTCGTTCGGTGGTGCTCAGGTAAGCCGTACGTTCTACGCTAAGGGTCAGACCGGTCAGCAGCTGCTGCTGGGTGCTTACTCTTCACTGAGCTGTCAGGTCAATGCTGGCAAAGTGAAGCTCTATACCCGTTACGAGATGGAGGATGTGGTGATTGTTGATGGCCGCGCTCGTGGTATCATCGCCAAGGACCTCTGCACCGGTAAGCTGGTTCGCTTCAGCGCCAACGCTGTGGTGATTGCCACTGGTGGTTACGGTAATACTTACTTCCTCAGCACCAACGCTATGGGTTGTAACTGTACCGCTGCCGTTCAGTGCTATCGCAAGGGTGCCTACTTTGCAAATCCCTCTTACGTTCAGATTCACCCCACCTGTATCCCCGTTCATGGCGACAAGCAGTCTAAGCTGACGCTGATGTCTGAGTCACTGCGTAACGATGGTCGTATCTGGGTTCCCAAGAAGATTGAGGATGCTAAGGCTCTGCAGGCTGG
>CACXAG010000125.1 GCA_902765585.1 uncultured Prevotellaceae bacterium | reverse complement strand
ATATCGCCCAAAAAGGTATAACTGATTATAAGACGTCAATCAATACTTTGAAAGAACTGCTTGCCACTTCAGTGAAACAGCGAATGGTCAGTGATGTTCCGATGGGCGCATTCCTTAGCGGAGGTATTGATTCAAGCATTATCTGCTGTTTGATGAGTAGGTTATCAGATGAACCCATCAACACTTTTTCTATTGGATATGAAGAGAGGGATTGTGACGAAAGCGAAAGGGCAGAAATAGTGGCCAAGCATATCGGAGCTAATCATCGGAAATATACATTAAGGTATAATGATGTCTTGGATATTCTTGATGAGATCATTTCATATTACGACGAGCCGTTCGGTGATTCTTCTGCTATTCCCTCGTATTATGTGGCAAAACTGGCAAGTAAAGATGTTAAGGTCGTTCTGACAGGCGATTGCGCAGACGAGCTCTTCGCAGGCTATGAAAAATACCTTGCTGAGTATTATGTCAGTAAATACAAGAAAGTCCCCAAGCCGCTTAGAGCGTTATTTGAATGGATTGTTGCTAAGGTGCCTATTAATGATTACACCAACAATACTTTGAGAAAGCTTAAAAAGGTAATACAGTATTCGAACGAAAGTGGTTTTGATCTGTATTATGATATGTTGTGCCTGGGATTTAATGATAGTAAGAGAGCATGCGTTCTAAAAAAAGAGTGGTATAGTGATGTTAGGCAGATATATAAAAGGTATTTTGAAGACCTGCCAACAGATTCTACTTTCTTGCAGAGAGAGCAACTATTGGATATCTACCGTGTCCTTGAAGGGCAGATGTTTCCTAAAGTAGATAGAGCATGTATGCATAACTCCCTTGAAAACAGGGCTCCTTTCATTGATAGTGCTATAGTTAGGTTTGCTTTAAATCTTCCTGATACATTCAAAATGAATGGAAAAGACAAGAAGCGGATTCTTAAAGAAGCATTTGAAGATATTCTGCCCCCTGAGACACTGAAATTTAATAAGCACGGTTTTGACGTACCTGTTGACCGTTGGTTTAAGCGCGAGCTTAAATGCGAACTGGAATCTTTGTTATGTAAAGAGTTTATTGAGCGACAGGGCATCTTTGACTATGGTTTTGTTGAGAATTTGATTTCAGAACATATAGCTGGGAAGGAAAATAACAAGGGAATGTTGTGGAATCTTTATGTTTTCCAGAAATGGTATTTAAAGAATGAATCATAAATTTGTTTTTTCACTTACTTATTCGTACCTTTGCACGAAATTAATAACCATCAGTAACAAAAATCATGAATAGTATGTTGAATGAGAAGTATCGTCCGCTGATATACATTGGAGGCGGCATCGTAGCAGTGTTGATTTTCTTCGCCATGTGTTGCACGGTAGTCGACTCGGGTGAAGTGGGTATCCGTTTCCACAAGTGGTCGCTGAACGAGCAGGACTATGGCGGCGTGGAGGGCACGTGCAAGGGTTGGGTCTTTTATAATCCCATCACGACCAACGTGTTCACTTACCCGACGTATACGCAGCGCAAGCAGTATGAGACGTTCTCGGTGAATGCGAAGGACGCGTCGCTCTTCGAGATGGACCCGACGATAGCCTACCGCATCAACCCTGAGAAGGCCTGCGACATCTTTACGAAATACCGCGTGGGCGTGAAGGAGCTGGAGGAGGGCTACATCCGCACCTGTATCTATGAGGCCTACCGCACCTGTGCCAACCAGTACACGTCGGACTCGCTGATGTCGAACCGCGCCAATTTCGAGCGCGACGTGCGCAACCGTCTGGAGAAGTCGCTGATGGCTGAGGGATTCCTCGTCGAGGAGTTCACGTCGAAGATTACGCCCCCGTCGTCGCTGCTCTCGATGATTGATGCCAAGAATACGGCTATTCAGAGTGCCTTGAAGGCCGAGAACGAGGTGAAGGAGGCTGAGGCTAACGCCAAGATTGCCGTCGCCAAGGCTGAGGGTAACGCCAAGGCCATGAAAATCAAGGCCGATGCGGAGGCCTACTACAACCGCACGATTGCCGCCTCACTGTCTCCGATGATAGTCCAGGAGGACATGATAGAGAAGTGGGACGGCAAGATGCCTCAGATAATGACAGGCAATGGCGGCATGATGATGGACATCTCGAAAATCGTCGGCGGAAAGTAGAAAAGGGCAGCGTATGAAACTGCCCGTTTACTTGACAATACCACGGAACGACACGTCCTGCAGTTTTCCGTCGACGGGCAGCTTGTAACCGTCCAGCTGGCGTTCGTAGTACATGTGGTCGACCTTACCCGTGGGACGGCTGACAAACAGACCCGTATGCAGCTTGTAGCCTTCTATCTTGAAACCCTTGGGTAGCCATTCCTGCATGCGCTTGTCGACACGGGTCAGCACATCCAGTTCCGAATCCTGACAGTTGTCTTCCATCAACAGGTGTGCGACAACGTGCGGGTTTTTCATGTCGCCATTGATGATGCCACCCATGACATCCTTGATGGCTGGGTCCCTGCGGATTTCGTTGCCAATGTCGAAGAGGTATACGGGCTCGCCATTAGCAGCGTCGACGTGCTGCTTCATGCGACCATAGAGGTACACCATGCCGTCCTCGTCAATCTCGGCCAGGTCGCAACTGTGTACCCAGCCGTCACAGAATATCTCGCGAGTCAGCTCCTTGTTGCAGTAGTAGCCCTTGCCCATGCTCGGCGACTTGATCCACAGCTCGCCACGCTCGCCATATGACAATTCGTTGCCGTCCTTGTCGAACACGCCGACGGTGACGCCAGGGAAGGGGATGCCGACGCTGATGAGGTCGCGGTTGTAGGTGCGTGCTTTCTGAGTAAACACAGTGTCGACGGTAGCCACTGAGAACACCTCGGTCATGCCGTAGCCCGAGACAAGGGAGGTGGTACAGCCGCACTCACGCATCAGACCATCCATCCAGCGTAGCGCCTCCGGAGTACAGCCCTCACCACCCATGATGGCAAATTTGAGGTTGCTTAGGTCGGGGCGCTTGCCAGCGGCTATCATCTTCTCGACCTCGGTGAAGAATCCCTCCCACAGACGTCCTGGAACCAGGGTCACCTGCGGACGATACTTGAGGATGGCCTCGGTGAACAGCTCCAGCGAGAGGCGTGGATCCATGTGGATGGTCATATTGTAATAGAGCGGGCCCATCATCAGAATGTAGAAGGCGGTGGCGGCGAAGGGCGGCAGGTAGCAGTAGGAGAGGTAGCCTGCGTGGAGCAGATTGGTGTTCAGGTTGAAGGCCTCTGTGTCGCGGAACATGTTGAGTATGGCTTCGTTGGTCATGGCTATCTGCTTGGAGGTGCTCACCAGCGTGGTGCCGCTGGAGGCGAACACCATTGCCACCTGATCCTTGACAGTTGGTGCTTCCAAATCACCTTCGTAATGGCCATAGCGCTTGACGGCCTCCGACATGGTGATATACTTAGGGTTCTTATGGCGTATCTTCAGGTTCTTCAGATAAGTGGCCGTAGTAGCTATCTGCTTCGTGGGGAAGCCCATAGAGCGCGTCACGTCCATCAGTACCACATGTTCAAACTGGGTGTCGGTCAGGGCTTCGTCCATCCTGTCCTCCATGCCGATGTAGACAAAGGCCACACGGGCCTTGCGCATGGATTCCTTTACGAGATTCTTGGCAGAAAACAGGTAGGGCATGATGGTAGTGGCACCTATCATGTTGGCGGCAAAGAGCACGTAGATGGCCTCAGGGAAGGCTGGGGCGAAGAGAACGACCTCGTCGCCAGGCTTGACACCCATGTTCTTCATAATCTTGGCGCACGTATGAACCTCTTTAATCAGTTCACTACGCTTGATGCGATTGCCGAAATAATGGATGGCATCATACTGGTCGCCGTCTTTCAGCATTTTTTCCTCCATATATTTCCACAAGGTGATTTGTGGCATTTCCTTCTTTAATATGTCCTCGCAACCTGGGGCATAAAACTTAGTCCATACCATCTCCTCAGATGGCTTTCTGGTTAATTCTTTTTTCGTCATGATTACCTATATATATGATTTATAATTGATATTTGATACGTTCTTTAAAGAATATCGGCGGCAAAATTACTGCTTTTATGTAACGTGAGCAACAATTTGCTACGTGAAAATACTACCGATTTTCGCCTTTTTGCTATCAAAAAGTGTGATTTTGTTGCTGAAATTCAAAGAAAAGTTGTATTTTTGCAGCCATTAAAATGACAAGCTATGATGCAGACTGACGCAACATTAGACCAATTGATAGAGTTCGTTGAACTGAATGGAGTGTATGTGGAACAAGAAATACACGGTTGGCCCACGACCGGCGTGGATATGCTGTTTCCGCACCTCATTATCCTTTTGTGTTTGCGCGGCAGTGCACGCGTTCTGTTCGACATGCAGGAAATGGTCATTGAAAAGAACGACTTTGGAGTCCTCATGCCTGGCCATGTCTTGCGACGTGTATCGTGTTCGGACGATTATGTCTATGCATCCATTTCCATTTCGGCGGAGATGGTCAGCGAACTGAAGGGACATACCTTCAGCCACGACTCCGATAAGTTCAACTATGCGCCGAAATGTCATCTGACCGATGTGCAAGTCAAGCGCATGATGGCATTGCTCGAACTATTAGAAACCATTGCTTCTCACGATAGAAATGACCTGCAAATGCGGCGGCCGTTGTTGCTGACGCAGCTGGCTGTGGGCTACGAGTTCGTCAACTACTACCGTCGTGAGCAGGACAAGGATTGGGCGGAGAGCCGTTCGGCGAAGCTTTATACGCAGTTCTGCGACCTGGTGGTAGAGCACTACAGGGAGAATCGCAATGTCAATTTCTATGCTGGGCTGATGGGCTATGAACCACGCTATTTCTCGAAAGTCTTCCGTCAGTTCAGCAACGGTCTCTCACCCTTGGAATGGATTCAGCAGTATGTGGCGACGAAGGCGAAGTACATCATGGACGCACAACCCAAGCAGACGGTCAAGGAGACCGCCTACCAACTTGGTTTTCCCAACACCGCTAATTTCTGCCGCTATTTCAAGCATGCCACCGGCATCTATCCGCAGCAGTATAAAGAGAGGGGGAGTTAGACAGCGTACCGTCGTGTGTCATTGAGACAGGCACGGTGTGACTGTTAAGAGTTTATTTCTTGAGTTGCCTGATCAGATAGTCAGATACGATGTCGGTGGTGCGATAGACGTTCTGTGTGAAGACGTGATCGTAGTACTCCTGAATGACCAGCTCGCTCTTGGGCCAGATCTGGTGGAAGCGCTCGCCGTAGGTGTAGGGCACCACGCGGTCGCCATTGCCGTGGATGATGAGTGCGGGGCCCTGATACTTCTCCGCCGTCTCATAGATAGGCAGGCTGAAGGCTGTGCGGATATACTTGGCGCCAAGTTTCAGGCTGCCCCACAAGTCTACATATTCGCCTGGGTCGAAGGGGTCGAACTTGGCGCCCATGACACTGCCGCGGATAGCATCGTCGCGCAACACGGCGGCAGGAGCCATCAATGCTACTGCCTGGAAGGCAGGCTCGCCCAGTTCCTCGCTCAGTTGTCCAGCCGTCATCGAGGCTACTACGCCACCCTGCGAATGGCCCACAATGGCCAGCGAGCTGACGTATCTCAGGTCACGCACATACGCCACCACCTTTTTGGCATCCTCTATCTCGTTGGGCACGGTCATGTCCTTGAATTCGCCCTCGCTTTCGCCGTGACCATTGAAGTCGAAGCGGATGCTGGCGATGCCGTGAGCCTGCAGGGTGTCGGCCATGAGCTCAAACATGGGACCATCCTTGGAACCATTGAAGCCGTGACAGAAGACAACCATCGGGCACTGCTCGCCCTGCTGCAGTTCGGGCTTTTGGATGAGGGCCTTCAGCCGTCCGTGGTCGCCGTCGATGAATACGGTCTCGCTCTTGCCAGGACCAGCATATTTGCCTGTGGTCAGCTCCTTCAGGTATTTGTCCACCTTATACGTCAGCACCGTCGAGAGCTTCACCTGTCCGTCAGGACCTACGACCACCATCGAGGGAATCCACTTCACGCCGTAGGCCTTGGCGATGTCCGTCTCCTTGAACTTCTTCAGTTCGCTGACCTGCGGATAGCTGATGCCAAACTTCTCGATGGCCTGCTTCCAGGCTTCCACATTGGTGTCCATCGAGATACCGATGAACTCAACGCCGTATGGACGATACTTCTCATACATCCGGACCACTTCTGGGGCATCCTTGCGGCAGTCGGGACACCACGATGCCCAGAAGTCGAGCACCACGGTCTTGCCCTTGTTAGCTTTAGCCCACTTGGAGAACTGGAAATTCTTGCCGTCGGGCGTCTTCAGCTTGAAGTCGGGTGCTGCCGTGCCGGCCTTCACCAGTTCCGTTGCATACTTGTCGTCAAAGTCCGGCTGTGCCATCTGTGCCTTTACCGTTGTTGCTCCCATCAAGAGCAACGCAAACAGGATTGATGTAATCTTCTTCATTGTTGTATATGTTAGTTGCATATTCATATTTTATATAACCTCGATATAGAAGCTGAACGGGCGGAACCCATCGTTGCAGCTGATCATGGCACTCATGGGATTCTTCATCCATCCGTCGTAGAAGTTGCCCTCACCTCTGGCCAGCGACTCCACGAACTCGCGCATGGAGTACCATGCCGACGGACACATTCCTTCTGGCTGCTGGCCGTCGACGGAAATCCATTGCTGACCCTCCCTGACGTCGCAGGTGTGCTCAATCGGGTTCTCGTATTTTACCATCAAGTCCTCATAGACTGTCTGGCGAATGGCTGTGATTCTAACTTTGTTCATATGTTCTCCTATCATTTTCTCCATCCAAATCATATCGTACCAGCGTCCGAACTTCTTTCCGCATAGGTGGAAATGAGCCACCTTCTTGTAGCCAAGCTGTTCATGGAAGCGGACGCTGTCCTGCGTCAGATATTCATCCTCGGTCTCGATGAACGAGATACAGGCATTCATATTGAGGATGCCCTGAGCTTTCAGCCGTTGTTCGAGGGCTTCATGGAGCTGGCGGCCAATTCCGCATCGCTTCATGCTGCCGTCAACGTAGATGGATGTCTCGAC
>CACXAG010000124.1 GCA_902765585.1 uncultured Prevotellaceae bacterium | reverse complement strand
GACGCTGATGCTGATGGGTGGTTCCGCCCTGCTGATTATCGGTCTGCTGGGCATCTACTACTTCAGCGGTGCTACCACCATGAACGTCAACGAGATTGCTGCCATGCACAACATTCCCGTCGACATCCAGAAGATGTTCTTCCCGTTCATCTTCATCGGCTTCGGTGTGCTGGGCGCCCTGTTCCCCTTCCACACATGGTCACCCGACGGTCATGCCTCAGCCCCTACGGCTGTGTCTATGCTCCACGCTGGAGTGCTGATGAAGCTGGGAGGCTACGGCTGCTTCCGCGTGGCAATGTATCTGTTGCCCGATGCAGCCAATGAACTGGCCTGGATCTTCCTCATCCTCACCACCATCTCGGTAGTCTATGGTGCCTTCTCGGCTTGCGTGCAGACCGACCTGAAGTACATCAACGCTTACTCGTCGGTGTCGCACTGCGGTCTGGTGCTCTTCGCTCTGCTGATGATGACTAAGACCTCTTGCACGGGTGCTATCCTGCAGATGCTGTCGCACGGTCTGATGACGGCCCTCTTCTTTGCCCTCATCGGTATGATCTACGGTCGTACCCATACTCGTGACATCCGCTACCTGGATGGTCTGATGAAGATTATGCCGTTCCTCGCCGTGGGTTACGTCGTGGCAGGTTTGGCTAACCTCGGTCTGCCGGGCTTCTCGGGCTTTATTGCTGAGATGACCATCTTTGTGGGTTCGTTCGAGAATGTTGACACCTTCCATCGTGTCGCCACCATCATCGCTTGTACGTCGATTGTCGTCACGGCAGTCTACATCCTGCGTGTTGTTGGTAAGATCCTGTATGGCGAGGTGAAGAACAAGCACTATCTCGAGCTCACCGATGCTACTTGGGACGAGCGCGTTGCCGTCATCTGCCTCATCGCATGTGTCGCTGGCCTCGGTCTGTTCCCACTCTGGGCAAGCAATGTCATCTCTGACGCCGTAGGACCAATTCTCGCAAACATCATTTAATATAGGAGGACGAAAGATATGAATTACGGACAATTCCTAAATATGATTCCCGAGGCATTTTTGGTCCTCGCATTGATTATCGTGTTCTTTGCCGACTTCTGCCTGACGAAGAGCGAGCGTAAGGTTGGCGTGCTGGGTAAGCTCACTGCAGCCCTGCTGCTCTGCCAGACCATCATGCTCACGACTGTTGCCCCCGCTGAGGCCTTCGGTGGCATGTATGTCGCTGGTCAGGCTGCTCAGGTCATGAAGCTCATCCTTACCTTCGGCACGTTTATCGTCGTGGTGATGGCCGAGCCTTGGCTTGAGAACGAAGCCCGCCGTTATGCCGGTGAGTTCCATCTGCTCGTACTGAGCACCTTGCTGGGTATGTATATCATGATGTCCAGCGGCTCATTCCTCATCTTCTTCCTCGGTCTCGAGACTGCTTCAGTGCCTATGGCCTGCTTGGTGGCTTTCGACAAGTTCAAGAAGAAGAGTGCTGAGGCTGCTGCCAAATACATCCTCGTGGCTACGTTCTCCAGTGGTGTCATGCTTTACGGCATTTCGTTCATCTATGCCGCAACCGGTACGCTCTACTTCGATGACGCTGCTCAGGTGCTCAATGGTAGTTATCTGGCTTCACCCCTGTCCATCATGGGCCTTGTGTTCTTCTTCAGCGGTCTGGCCTTCAAACTCTCGCTGGTGCCCTTCCACTTCTGGACGGCCGATACCTATGAGGGTGCGCCCACGCCGATTACTGGTTATCTGAGTGTTTGTTCGAAGGGTGCTGCCGCCTTTGCTGCGTTTGTCATCCTCATGAAGGCCTTTGGTCCGATGATTGAATACTGGGAGTACATGCTCTACATCGTTATCGTGCTCAGCATCACCATTGCCAACCTCTTTGCCATCCGTCAGTCGGAGCTCAAGCGCTTCATGGCTTTCAGTTCCATCTCACAGGCCGGCTACATCATGTTGGCTGTCATCGGTGGTTCGCAGACGGGCATGGCCTCGCTGATGTACTACATCCTCGTGTATGTCGTCGCCAACATGGCTGTCTTCACCGTCATCTCGACTGTGGAGCAAAACAATGGTGGTGCTACTAAGATGTCGGCCTACGACGGCCTCTACCAGACCAACCCCAAGCTGGCGTTCCTCATGACGCTGGCCCTGTTCTCGCTGGCTGGTATTCCCCCGTTCGCAGGTATGTTCTCCAAGTTCTTCGTGTTCATGGCCGCTGCCGAGCAGGGCTCCTTCTGGGCTTACTTCGTGGTCTTCGTGGCCTTGGTCAACACCGTTGTGAGCTTGTACTACTATCTGCTTATTGTCAAGGCAATGTATATCAAGCCGACTGACAGTCCGCTGCCTACGTTCAAGACGGATGTCAATACTCGTCTTGCCTTGGCAGTCTGCACGCTGGGCATTGCCCTCTTCGGCATTTGCTCGTGCATCTACGACTGGTTGTTTACGGCATCTGCTGTGATTGAATGATTCACTGCAATTACCCCCTAATTGCAAAGCAATGGCTCCTGTGGGTACTGATTCTCTTGTCAGTACCCATGGGAGTTTCTGCTGCCGATGGGGAGCAGGAGAGTGAATCGCCCAAGGTCTTCCAGTTTTTGAAGAAGGTGGGCACTTTCCTCGACTCCATGTCCATCCGTGGTATGGACCGCCGTTATGTGGAACTGCCCCAGAAACCATGGCAGGTCATCGTCCAAGGCAATGTGAACCAGAGCGAATTGACGATGAATACCACCATTGACGGCAAGGAGCTCTTTAACGATAACTTTAGCGACATCTCTTGGGAGTCGCGGGTGAAGACCAATGTAGCTTCCTATGCTGGCGTCTGGGTCGGTTACCGAGGATATGGTCTCGGCTATTCAACATCCCTTGGCCATGATGAGGGCAGCCTGTTTAAGTTTGGCTTCATTGGCGGACGCTATGGCGTCAACCTGCGCATTCGTCGCTTTGAGACCAACGAACCAAGCGTCCACATGAGTGGCTATATGCCCGACTGGCAAGAGAATTATGTTTCTGAATTCAAGTTGGAAAACCCCATTCGTGTCCGTACGCTGACCCTTGATGGCTACTACCTTTTCAAAAGAAAGCGTTTTTCCTACTCTGCCGCCTATGACCAGACGATTATCCAGAAGCGTTCTGCTGGTTCGCTATTGGCGGGAGCTATGTACTACCACTCGTCAGTTGCCTATGATAATGACGTGAATGCCGCTTTCATCATCTATATGAACGACATCGGTATCATCAAACAGTCCCAGCTGAATATCGGTGCCGGCTATACCTACAATTTCGTGCCGTGCAAGGGACTGCTCATCAATGCCATGGTGATGCCGATGGTGTCGGTATTTAATCACGTGAAGGTGTGGTATTTCTCCTCAGGCTTGCGTGACCTGCTTTTCGCTGAGAAGCAGAACCCGTCCGGAGATATGGACGGAGAGGAATTCGGTGATCTCTTCAAGATTCGCTTTGAGGGTATGGAGTCACAGAACAGTCGCATGCGTCTGAATCTCGACGCCCGACTGTCGGTAACCTACAATTTTGGCAATTGGTTTGTGAATGCCTACGGCCAGTTCTGCAATTTCCGCTACCGCTACGAAGAAACCCGTGGCCGTCTGAGGGACTGGTACGTCAATGCCTCCATCGGACTGAGGCTTTGACGTACCGTTTTATTTCTTCATCACTTCTTTCAGGAATTTCGGTGTGTAGCCTTTCTCTGATTGTGCCACCTCTTCGGGCGTGCCCGTGGTGAGGACGGTACCTCCACCGCGTCCCCCTTCTGGTCCCATGTCGATAATCCAGTCGGCCAGCTTGATAACGTCTAAGTTATGCTCGATGACGATGACGGTATTGCCACGGTCTACCAGCCGCTGCAGGACGTCCATCAGGATGCGGATGTCCTCGAAGTGCAGGCCGGTAGTCGGCTCGTCGAGGATGTAGAGCGTCTTTCCCGTGTCTTTTTTCGACAGTTCTGTCGCCAGCTTTACACGTTGGCTCTCGCCGCCACTCAGTGTCGTCGACGGCTGACCCAGCTTGATGTATCCCAAGCCCACATCCTGGATGGTTTTGATTTTGCGCAGGATGTCGGGCACGTTCTCAAAGAACTCCACCGCCTGGTTGATGGTCATGTCCAGCACGTCGGCAATGCTCTTTCCCTTGTAGCGCACCTCCAGAGTCTCGCGGTTGTAGCGCTTGCCGTGACATTCCTCGCACGGCACCTGGATGTCGGGTAGGAAGTTCATCTCGATGGTCTTGTAGCCGTTGCCGCCACAGGTCTCGCAGCGTCCGCCCTTCACGTTGAACGAGAAGCGCCCCGGCTTGTAGCCGCGTATCTGTGCCTCGGGCAGGTTGACGAACAGCGAGCGGATGTCGCTGAAGACGCCCGTGTAGGTAGCGGGATTCGAGCGCGGTGTGCGCCCGATGGGACTCTGGTCTACGTTCACTACCTTGTCTATATGCTCCAGTCCCTCTATGCTGTCGTAGGGCATGGGAGCCTGCAGCGAGCGGTAGAAGTGCTTGGAGAGGATGGGGTAGAGGGTCTGGTTGATGAGCGTGGATTTGCCGGAACCCGACACCCCCGTGACGACGATGAGCTTACCTAATGGGAACTCCACGTCGATGTTCTTCAGGTTATTGCCGCGGCAGCCCTTGAGCGTCAGCGACAGCCCTTGGCCTTTTCGCCGCTGTTCGGGCAGTGCAATCTGTTGCTCTCCGTTCAGGTATTGAGCCGTGATGGTGTCGGTCTTCATCATCTCGTCGAAGGTGCCTTGGAATACCACCTCTCCGCCCTTGCGCCCGGCACGGGGACCGATGTCCACGATATAGTCGGCATTGCGCATCATGTCTTCGTCGTGCTCTACGACGATGACGGTATTGCCAAGGTCCCGCAGCTGTTTCAGCGAGCGGATAAGCCGTTCATTGTCGCGCTGGTGCAGTCCGATGCTGGGCTCGTCGAGGATGTAGAGCACGTTGACGAGTTGTGAACCTATCTGCGTGGCAAGGCGTATGCGCTGGCTCTCACCGCCGGAGAGCGTGGCAGCCTGTCGGTTTAGTGCCAGATAGTCCAGTCCGACATCCAACAGGAAGTGGAGTCGAGTGCGTATCTCTTTCAGTATCTCTGCGGCTATCTGCCGCTGCTGGTTGTCCAACTGTTCTTCAACGTTGTCGAGCCACTGGTACAGTTCGCTGATGTCCATGGCTGCCAGTTCGCTGATGTTCTTGTCTCCCACCTTGTAGGCGAGGGCTTCGCGGTTGAGGCGCTGTCCGTGACATTCCGGGCACGGACATTCGGCCAAAAACTGGTCGGCCCATTTCTTCCCGCTACCGCTCTCGTCGTTCTCGATGATTGAGCGCAGGTATTTGACAACACCATCGAAGTCGACGAAGTAGTCGCTGGAGGTGTGCACCAAGTCCTTGTCGATGCGTACGCTGTCCAACGAACCGTAGAGTATCTCGTTGAGTGCCTCGTCGGGGATGTCATTGACGGGCGTCTTCAGGTCGCAGTCGTACTTGTGCAGGATGGCGTCAATCTGCCAGAATATCATCTGGTTCTTGTATTTCCCCAAGGGCGCAATGGCTCCGTCGTGGATGGATACCTTGCGGTTGGGAATGACCTTGCCGAGGTCTATTTCGTTGATATATCCCAGTCCTTTACAACGCGGACAGGCTCCTTGCGGCGAGTTGAACGAGAAGGTGTTGGGTGCCGGGTCTGAGTAGGAGATGCCTGTGGTAGGACACATCAGACGGCGTGAGAAGTGCTTGACGGCACCTGTCTCGTAGTCTTGTATCATCAGCAGTCCTTCGCCTTGCTTCATGGCCATGGCGATGGTTTTCCTGAGCCGCTCGTCAGGTTTGGCGCTGTCGTCGGTGGTTTCCTTGACAGCCAGCCGGTCTATGACGACCTCAATGTCGTGGTTTTTGTAGCGGTCCACCTTCATGCCCTGCGTCACCTCCTGTATCTCACCGTCCACCCGGACGTGCAGGTAGCCCTTGCGGCGCAGGCTTTCAAAAAGTTCGCGATAGTGTCCCTTGCGACTGTGCACCAGCGGGGCGAGAATCAGTATCTTCCGCCCGGCATAGTCGCGCTGTATCATGTCGATGATTTTCTCCTCGGTATACTTCACCATCGGTTCGCCGGTGGCGTAGCTGTAGGCTCGTCCAGCACGGGCGAAGAGCAGACGCATGTAGTCGTAGATTTCCGTCGTCGTGCCTACCGTGGAGCGCGGGTTCTTGTTGGTGGTCTTCTGCTCGATGCTGATGACGGGCGACAGACCAGTTATCTTGTCCACGTCGGGCCGCTCCATGCCGCCCAGGAAGTTGCGGGCGTATGCCGAGAACGTCTCGATGTAGCGGCGCTGCCCTTCGGCAAAGATGGTGTCGAAGGCCAGCGACGACTTGCCGCTGCCGCTGAGTCCGGTGATGACGGTCAGCGAGTGGCGCGGTATCTGGACGTCTATGTTCTTGAGGTTATGGACGCGGGCGCCCCATACCTGAATGGTGTTGTCGCTACTCATTACTCTCCTCCTGTCGTACCGGTATAGTCTTCCTGTTTTTTGCGCAGCAGGTTGACGTCGCGCCTGATGTTGTATTCCCGTCCGTCGGCACCGCGAGCATGGACGAGCACATAGTAGACGCCGTCCTTCACGGGACTGCCGTTGTAATTGCCGTCCCATTCGCCGTTGACGTCCCTCCACTCGTAGAGCTTCTGGCCCCAGCGGTTGAGGATGATGGCGTGGAAATCGACGATGTTCTTGAATGTCCGCTTGGCGTGATAGGTGTCGTTTTTGCCGTCACCGTTGGGCGAGAAGCCGTTGGGCATCTCCAGGAAACTGTCGGTGACCACGATGCTGTCGGTTTTGGCGGTGTCTTGCCCTTCTTCGTCATCGTCGGGGATGTAGGCGTTGCCAACCATGGCCTGGGTGCCTAATGCCAGCGCCCCAGCTATAAATAATGTGAATAATCTGCCGTTTTTCATCATGGGGAATAATAATTTGTGCAAAATTACGGAAAAAAGTAGAACTTCCGCATCTTTTTTTGTAATTTTGTAGCGCAAAACGCGAAAATAGTCTATTTATGATGCAAAAACT
>CACXAG010000123.1 GCA_902765585.1 uncultured Prevotellaceae bacterium | reverse complement strand
CAGGGCAGCGAGTCGGTCTCCCAGTTACGATAGCGTGGGTGCATGGCGACAGTGACCAGGCGTGAGTCGTCGTAACGCTGCAACACGGCTTTCATCATCTTGTAGCATGTCACGCCGAAGTCGTTGAAAGGCTGGTTAGGATCTTGCTGCAATTCGTTACCCAAACTCCACAGCACCACGCTGGGTGAATTGCGATCGCGCTTTATCCACTCCTCGATATCCGTTGCCCAATGGCCCATGAACGGCACGCGTCCCCCGCTGTGCTGGTTGGTCCACTTGTCGTATAATTCGTCGACTACGAGGATACCATACTTGTCGCATAGTTCGATGAACTGTCTGCTGTAAGGGTTGTGGCTGGTGCGTATGTGGTTGATGCCGAACTGCTTCATCAGCTGCAGGCGCTTCTCGATGGCACGGGGATAGGCGGCAGCTCCCAGCGCACCGAGGGTGTGGTGGTTGGCATAGCCTTTCAGCAATACCTTCTTGCCGTTGAGCTTCATGCCGTATTCAGGGCCGTATTCCACGGTACGTATGCCGAAATGCTCACTGTATTCGTCGGCTACAGAGCCATCCTCGCGCAGCAGCGTCACCTCAGCTCGATAGAGGTTTGGTGTCTCCGTGTCCCACAGTTGGGCATCAGCAACCTCCACCTCTTTCATCTGCATCTCCTGAGTACGTGACGGTGTGATGCGACTGACAGCCTGCTCCGTACTGCTGACCAACTGGCCGTCTGGGGCATATATCTTCAGTGCCAGACGGGCTTTCTTGGCCTGACTGCGGTAGGTCATCGTCACGCCGACGCTGACGTAGCGGTTCTGGCGTGTGGTGATGTATAGCGGGTGATGCTCCATGTAGATGTCAGAAGCAGTGCTGACGAGGTTGACATTGCGGAAGAGTCCTGCGCCGGTGTACCAGCGGGAGTTCTTTTCTGTCATGGTGCTGGCCTTCACCACCAGCACGTTGTCGCCCTCTTTCAGCAGGCCGGTAGCGTCAATCTGAAAACCCACGTAGCCGTAGTCAGTGCCTCCTATGCGGCGACCGTTCAGATAGACGTCGCCCACCAGCATGATGCCCTCGAAGTCGAGCAGTAGCCGTCGTCCCTTTAGTGCTTCTGGTTTCATATTCAATACCTTCCGGTACCATCCCGTCCCCATCTCCTTGAAGCCACGGGACGACAGACGGCTCTTGATGTTTGCTCCGGCATCGCTGTTATCGGGACGCTCGTCGGCTGTCGGTGGAACCCACGGTTGACTGATTTGGAAATCGTGAGGCACATCGATGCGCTGTACGTTGGTAAATAGCGAGTCACGACTGAACTCCCATCCGAAGTTCAGCGTCTCCACCTTCCGCTGCTGGGCAGCCACGAGGGTGGGAATACAGAGTAGTAGTAATAGCAGTCGTATATACATCGTATGCTGTGGTTTTTATTCGTTGACACATTTCAGGTTTCGTTCTAACTGTTCGGTGCTGCTGGCTCCCACGAGCACGCTGGTAACACCCTGCTGTTGCAAAATCCAGCGCAGTGCCATCTCGGCCAGTGTCTGCCCTTTGGCGACAGCCTCGTCGTTCCACGTCCTGAGTAGTTGCAGCAGTTCGTCGGTCAGCATATCCTGACGGAGGAACTTCCCTTTTGACATGCGCGAATCTGCCGGAATGCCGTTCAGGTAGCGGTCGGTAAGTAGTCCCTGTGCTAAGGGAGAGAAAGAGATGAATCCCACGCCCTCTTGCTGGCACAGCTGTAGGATGCCTTCGTCCATGGGTTCGCGGTCGAGCATGTTCAATTTGCCCTGGTAGATGAGCAGCGGCACGTCGTGCTGCTTCAGGTAGTCAATGGCAAAGCGTGTCGCTTCTAACGGCCAGCGCGAGATGCCCACATAGAGTGCCTTGCCCTGGCGCACGATGTCTACCAAGGCCTGCAACGTCTCGTCCAATGGTGTTTCTGGGTCATAGCGGTGACTATAGAACAAATCCACATAGTCTAACCGCATACGCTTGAGACTTTGGTCGAGCGAGGCCATCAGATACTTTCTGGAACCCCAGTTGCCGTAGGGTCCCGGCCACATGTCGTACCCCGCCTTGGTGGATATGAACAGCTCATCGCGGTAGGGTCGCAGGTCGGCATCCATCACCTGACCGAACGTCTCCTCGGCAGAACCGTATGGAGGGCCGTAGTTGTTGGCCAGGTCGAAATGTGTGATGCCGTGGTCGAAGGCATAGCGCAGGATGTTACGTGAGCGGTCGTAGGGGTCTACGCCGCCGAAGTTGTGCCACAGACCCAGGCTCACCTTGGGCAGTAATACGCCTGTGCGGCCACAGCGGGCATATTGCATCCCGCAGTCATATCGTTTCTCGTCAGCAAGATATCTTTCCATATAATCTCTAATCTTTAATGTTTCATCTTTAATGTTTCATCTTTCATCTTTCATCTTTAATTTATTTCAGTTTCCATCGGGTTTGGTGATGTTGCTGCCAGCCGACATGTACCAGACGAAGGCATCCGGGTCGTCAGGATGACCAGGGTCGAAGTCCTGCCACTCTGGGCGCAGATGAGTAATCAGCGGTGACTGTAGCTGCTTTAGTCCCATAATGACCATCTTCGCCACCTCCCAGGCACCGTAGGGATTGAAGTGCGTGTTGTCAGCCAAAGGCTTGTCCTGTCCGGGGAAGGTATTGGCGGGATAGTGTACCAACGATTTCTTGGAACCCTCCTCGCCCAGTACCTCATAGAAAGTACGCGTCATACCATTCAACTCTATCAAGGGTATTTTTTCACGGCGGGCTACAGTACGCATGGCTTCGGGATATTCGCCGTGGGTATAGGCCAGCGTGCGGTGGTCTTTGTTGAACTGACGTCGAGCTGTCGGCGTGACGAAAATGATGTTTCCACCACCTTCCCGTACGCGGTCTGCAAAAATCTTCAGGTTGCGCGAGTAGCTGTACCATGCACCGTCGCCCGCCCGTTTTTCTTTTTCGTCGTTATGGCCGAATTCGCAGATAACGTAGTCGCCTTTTTTGAGCTGTGTCAGTATCTTGTCAAGACGTAACTGGGCCAGGAAGGTGGTCGCTGACAGTCCGCTCTCGGCATAGTTGGCAACGGCAATGCTGTCGTCCATCCATCGGGTAAACATCTGTCCCCATGATGCCCAAGGCTCTTCCTCCTGGTCGACAACGGTAGAATTGCCACAAAGGAAGATGGTCGTTGACGTGGTGTCCGGCTCGATGCGGATGCTCTTTACGGCTGGCGCTGGACCACAGAATGCCAGCGTCAGGCTGTCATCCCAGTTTTTGTAGCTCCACTCGCGCGGCTTCAGCTTGACGGTGCTCTTGTCGTCAATCTTGGGAGAGTGCTTGTTGACCAGAAAGGTGACGGTCTGATATTTACCCTTCTTTGTCGTGATGACATCGAAGAAGTGGCGTCTGCTTTCTGCCCTGATGACCGTTTGGGCAGCTCGCTTCTTGGCACCAACGGTCACGGTGACGCGGTAGTTGCCGTCAGGGACGCAGGCACTATAGGTAAATGGCGTTGTCGACGCCTTGTCGAGTGTTACCTCGATGGGAAATTGTTCAGACGCATGGCTGTTGGCCGTTGCCGTCAGGGTTAGGATGATAGTTAGTAACAGATGTCTCATTGATATGCTTATTTTAGGAATGGATTAACCGTCTTGTCCGGCCCCAAGTAGAAACCCGTCTCAGAAGGCTGGTTATAGCCAACGTTTTGGGCTGCTGTGGAGAGCCGATAGGGGATGTCCTCCATCAGGCAATTGATGCGGTAGTCCGTGGGGATGGGAGAGACGAAGATGCGCAGTTCGTCGCTCTCTGGTGTACGGGCGATAATCTCCTCGCGCCAGTCGCCTATGATGTCAGCCGACAAGCAGGGGTTGGACTTGCTTCCGTTGTTGAACACGACGCCGGGCAGTCTTGCGATGGTCTTCACCTCATGATTCTCCCAGTCGTATTTGGTTATCGTCTCTCGGTCGAGCAGTTCGCGCAACAGGTCACCGTCCCACCAGATGCTGAAGTTGATGGACAGGCGTCGGCCTCTTAGTCTGAGGTGTTGCTGGTGCTGCGGGTCTTCAGCATCTTGGACGGCGTTGATGACTTCACCCTTGATGTTGCGAATGCCATGACTGTCACTGCTCCACATCTCTACGCCGGGATTGGTGGGGTCGATGTCGGCAGCCATGGCTCGTCCCACATCGCTCTTGCTGGGAATCTGGAAGATGACCTTGCCTGTCGCAGCATCGCGGAAATCAGAACCGTCGCGTTTGTTCTCGTGGCAGTCCCATACCTGCAGGCGGTTGCTCATAGGGTCGAATGCTGTCAGATGGATGGCATCGCCATGGCCGAAGCCTGTGTTATACAGTCCTGTTCCATCCTGATCAATAGCCATGGAGCCGTAGGTAATTTCGTCGCATCCGTCACCGTCGACATCGGCCACGCGGATGTTGTGGTTGCCCTGACCGGCATAGCTGCGCCACTTTGGCTCGTTGGTGTCGAACACCCAGTGCTGTTTCAGTTCCTTGCCGTCCCAGTCCCAGGCAGCGATGACGCTACGGGTATAGTAGCCGCGGCAGAAGATGGCCGATGCCCGCTGGCCGTCCAGATAGCCTACGGCCGCCAGCATACGGTCGGAACGATTGGCATAGGCGTCGCCCCAGTCCTTGGGATTGCCGCGCTGTGGCACGTAGGGCTTGGTGTCCATGGCCTCGCCAGTCAGACCGTTGAAGACAGTGATATAATCCGGCCCGGACAGGATACGGCCTGTCATGGGCCGTCCTTTCTGGTTGTATTTGCCCCATTCTTGCTGTGGACTGGGTGCTGGGCTGTCTTTGCTCGCCCTGTGACGGTAGTCAGCTTGAGCGTCGCCGATGACGTTTCCCTTGCTGTCTCGTGTGCCGTCGGCAGTACGGACGATGAATTCTGCCTTCCCGTCACCGTCCAGGTCATAGACGATGAACGGCACATAGTGGGCACCACTGCGGATGTTGATACCCATGTCGATGCGCCAAAGTAGCGTGCCGTCCAGGCGGTAACAGTCGAAGAGAGTAGGACCGGTACATCCGTCGTGGGCATTATCGTAGGCATTCGTCGGGTCCCATTTCAGAATAATCTCGTATTGTCCGTCACCGTCTACGTCGGCCACCGAGGCATCGTTGGCAGTATAGTTGAAGGATCTGCCGTCAGGCGTTGTACCTCCGTCTGGCTTTTGGAGTTTGATAGGAAGATAGCCGATGGGTGCATCGGCCAATAGGGTATATGTCCCGTCTTTGCCGCCTCCACGGACTTCATAGACTACGTTCTCATTTATGATGGGGCTTTCGTCGATAAAGAACGTGCCGCCTGCTATCAACTTTTCAGCGTTCAGTTTCTTGCCATTCCTGTAAATGTCGAAAGGCTCTCCTTTTTTGTCTGACGTGAGCGTGCGCCAACTGATGACTACATGCCCACTGTCACGTACGGCAACCACTCCGCGGTTCAGCTGTTCGCGGTTGATGCTCTCCATGCGATAACAAGGCTGCCCCACTGCTGATAGTGCTTGCCACTCCCATACGCCGGGAGCACCCTCGTCAATGGTGAGGCGCAGATAACGGATTTCTTTGTTTATGCTCACACGGTGGGGAGAACGTGCTACTCGCTCCGTCTGCTGACCACAAGGTGTCCAGTTCTGACCATCGATGGAATAGTCGATATGCCAACGGTGACCCTCCGTGGGATGCAAGGGATAGAAACAGGTCTCAGCCACTTGCTGCACCTTGCCGAGGTCCATCGTCAGTGTGGGATTGTTGTCCTCCTCGGCAGCCTGCCAGTAGGTGCCGTTGCTGCCGTCTCCGGCTAATGCCGCCTTGTAGCTGCGAGTGCGATAGACGGTCTTGACCTGTCGGTCTTTCCTTTCGGAAGAAGCCTTGAACTTAGCTTGTAGGGCAAGGTTCGGGCGCGACTCCTGCGGAGCGGCGAGGTAGCCGATGCCATAGCGGTCAGGAACAAGTTGGCGGATGGTGCCGTCCTCGTTGAAGTCCAGCCAGTTGGCATACATCTGGCGGGTGGTGCCGCCGTCACCGTATTCCAGATACAGCATGGCATAGCGGTCGGAGGCTTCGTCATAAAATACGTTGCCGTGACCAGGTCCCCAGACATTATTGCCTGGCGCCGACACCAAAAAGATGTCGCCTTGCGCCGGTGCCTGATAGCCGGAGAGTGGACTCTCCTTGCTCATCATGTAGGCATAGTGGTAGTTCTCTCGTCCGCTAAGGGTGTAAAGATAGTAGTAGATACCCTTGCGCTTAAAACATATCGGCCCCTCGCTGTAGCCTCCCTGTTTAGTCGGGATGCTGACGGCATCACCCTCTGTGCTGCGCCAGTCGTCAGACAACTGGGCGGCATGGCGGCGGCGCCAGAAGATATAGCCTTTGCCGTCGTCGTCTATGAATGGCTCACCGTCGATGTCGGGGCATACCACTGCCGTGCTGTCAAAGCGGAATGGTCCTGCGGGATGGTCGGCCTCCAGAACGTAGGTCGGCATCTTCGCCTCGTCGGGACTGACTAAGGTCACGTAGAGCAGGTATTTGCCGTCCTTCTCCACCACCTTGCCTGGTGCCCAGTAGCGCCAGTAACCATCACGCTGCTGCCCCTTCTTGTCGGTATATGGGAAGGGCTGGTGCCAGTCGAAACCTTGGATATGCGAACCCTCGAAACTCCAGTTGACGAAGTCCTTCGACTGCCATACCACGGGAGCACCACACTGTTCAAGCCCCTTGTCGAGGTCGGTGGTGGCATACATATAATAGGTGTCGCCGAACTTCGATACAGAGCCGTCGGCGATATGGTCAGGAATCAGCGGGTTGTACTCATGCAGGTTGAGCAGAGGCTTCAGCACCGCCTCGTCAACGCGGAATGCCGTACCATGTCGGATGCCCTGCGGTATATGCAACTGGTCGGAAACGTCCTGCCACGTCTTGCCGTCATCCAGACTGCGCACCACACCGTAGCGATGATTACGGTACATGTCGAAATAGACATACAGCGTGTCGCCGACATAGAGTGGGGCAGGCCCTTCACACCAGATGTCCTTGGGCGAGATGGGGGCTGAAACCTTGGTGGGGAATCCCTTGGCGATGTTCTTGGTCGTGGTGACGCGCAGGTTCTTCTCTGCTGGCAGCGA
>CACXAG010000122.1 GCA_902765585.1 uncultured Prevotellaceae bacterium | reverse complement strand
GAGCCGTTCTCGTCGTTCGTCTTGTCGCCGTTCCAGCCCATACCAAACTCGTTCTGCATCTGGGGCAGGCGCATGACGCTCTCCCACTGCAAGCCACCGTTATACTCGATGCCGAAGCCCTTGGCCTGCTGCTTACCGCTCTTCGTGGTAATCAGGATGACACCGTTGGCGGCACGGCTACCATAGAGCGCCGTGGCGGCAGCACCCTTCAGGATGGTCATGTTGTCCACGTCGTCGGGGTTCACGGCGTTGGCGCCGTTACCGAAGTCGTAACCGCTGTTCAGACCATCGCTGCTGAAGACTGCCGAGTTGTTCATGGGCACACCGTCGATGACATACAGCGGCTGGTTGGTGCCGCCCAGCGAGCTGATACCACGGATGATGACCGAGTTCGACGAACCCGGGTCGCCCGTAGCCGAACTGATGGCGACACCCGCCACCTTACCCTGCAGGCCCGACATGATGTCTGCCGTACGCGCTGCGGCTATCTCGTCACCGTCCACAGCCGTTGCCGAATAGCCCAGGGCCTTGGCGGAGCGCTTGATACCCATGGCCGTCACCACGATTTCGTCGATGTTCGTGTCACCACTGCGCAGCACGATGCGCATGTTAGGGCGGGCACTCACCTCCAGCGTCTCCATACCCACGTATGTAAACCGCAGCTGCGACTTGCCCTCGGGAACGGTCAGCGCAAACCTACCGTTCGCGTCAGTCACTGTACCGATGTTAGTTCCCACCACCAACACTGACACCCCAATCACGGGTTCATTGTCTTCCTGCGAAACCACGGTACCGTTAACTTTTGTCTGTGCCATAGCCCCTGCCGTCATCAGCAGCAGGCAGGCCAGAAGCATCTTTACTCTTTGTTTCATAAATCTCGTTTTTTTTATTATTTATTCCATACGAATTCAAAGTAGCCGAGATAGAGGTTCGACCCCGACAACAGCAAGTGGTTCACTGCATAGTGGTTGCCCTCGTTCTCCACATAGCAATAGGTTCCATAAGTGGTCGTGTCATAATAGACGGTGTAGCCGCTATAGGTGCAGTGCTTGCCCTCGGCCAACTGGATGGTGCCGTCGGCATTCTGCGTGAAGGTGATGTCACCCGTGCCCTTGCCGTAGGCATCCACCATACGATAGATGTTGGAGCCCTCGCCATTCTCAATCGTTACGCCCTCATACTCGTCACCCTCGTCAGAAAAGTTGTAGTCGATGAACGTACAGGTGCCTGCCTTCACCCAGTTGTAGTCACACAGGATGGCCACCTCGGCGACGGCAATCTGATTGTTCAGAATGGTGTCGGCAGTGGCTACGGCTGCATCGTCCAGCTTTAGGCTGTAGACATACTCCTGGCCCTTCTGCATGTTGTCGGCCTTCACCGTGACTTCGGTGATGCTGGAACCGTCGGCAAACGTAGCCTCACCGCCCGAGAGGTCGGTGAAGATGCCGGCAGTCTCGCTGCTGCCCGTATAGTGGACGGTCAGCGCACCGCTATTGCCCAGACGAACCAGTTTCACTTTCACTTCCACTGAAGACTCGGCCGTGGTCAGGCTCGTAGACTCCTCCATGAAAGACACGCTTGGGGTGTACACATTGTACTTGGTGCCCACATTGTCGGTATCGCAAGAGGTGAGCGCTATGCTAAATAATAAAGAATAAATAGCAAATAAAAAATTTCGCTGTTTCATAAACGTCTTCATTATCAATTATCAATTATCAATTATCCATTAGGCCGCAGGCCGCTTAGTCGAACGGATTCTGGTCCTTGGCTTCATCCATGTTGATGTTTCCATCGAACTCAGCCTGCGGAATGACCATCACCCACTTATAGCCTTCAGGATCGCTGGTGCCCTGGTTAAACTTGGCGCTACGAGCGGCTGAAGGATGACCGTCGGCCTCGGTGCGCTCAAAGCCCTGGTGCAGACGACGGATGTCATAGATGCGTCCGAACTCACTCCACAGCTCCACACGGCGCTGGTAGATGATTTCCTCGCGCAGCGAACCGGTCTGCTCGCTGGTCAGCTTGCCCAGTGCCGTTCCCCTCTTGGTGCAGTCGTAGTCCGGGTCACGGTACGCCATCAGCGACTTCAGCGTAGCCTGGGCGGCAGCATCCTGGCCCAACATACACTCGGCCTCGGCCTTGGCCAGATACATCTCTTCTATACGCATGAAGATGTAGTCACCCTCCCAGGTGGCATAGTTCACGAACTTAAACTTCTCCTGCTGGTAGCCGTTGTCGCCATTGGCGGGGTCATCGGGGTTCCACCAGGTGCGGCGGGCATCGTTGGCGCCCATCCTGTCGTAAATGCCACGGGCTATCTGCTGGCGGGCATTAAAGCCGTACTTGCCCATGTCGGCATCCATGTGGGTGAAGTATCCGGCATAACCCGTGGTCTGGTCGGCAATGATGTTCATACCCCACAGCACGTTGGAGGCATTCACCTTGTTCAGACCCTTGAACTGGGTGAGGTCGGTGATGACAATACCCTCCTTCTTAGCTGCGGCAATAGCCTTGTCGGCATATTCCAGCACCTGGTCCCACTTCTCCTCCACCTGAGCGATGCGGGCATGGAAGGCGTAGGCCACGGCTAAGCTGATGTGCGACTTGCTGTTGCGGCCATGCTCGGTAGCTGCCAGCAGTTCCTCGGCCTTGGCAATATCCTTGTCAATCTGGGCATATACCGCGGCATTGGTCTCACGGGGCTTACCCTGTGTCTCCTTGGTGGTAGGCTCAGTATAGATGGGCACGCAGGGATCCTGCTCGTGGCCAACCAGTGTACGGGCGTACCACTGTGCCAGCATGAAGTAGCTGAAGGCACGGATGGCGTAAGCCTGACCTACCACATACTTCACGTCGGAGGGGTCGCCAGTCATGGTCTCCTCAGCCGTGGTCACGTAGTTGACATTGGCGATAATCTTATAGAAGAAGTTCCAGACACCGTAGGGACGTCCGGCGGTGTTGGTATAGTCGCTCTTCACCTGATAGCGGTAGTCGTAGTAGAACCAGCCACTACCAGACTTCTGCTGGATGTGGTCGTCGCCCATCAGGTCGGCAGCCAGGTTGATGGCCGACAGTCCGAACTCCTCGTGCTCCCAGGCCGTGGTGTAACCATAGGTGTAGAACAAGCGGTAGGTACCGTCGATGGCAGCAATGGCGCTGCTGGCCGAACTCGTCATCACCTCCGTAGCCACGTAGGTAGACGGTGTGGTGTCCAGCTGGTCGTCTGAACAGGCCGTCGTCATAAAGAGGCAAGAGGTAAGAGGTAAGAGGTAAGAGGTTACTCCTGCCAGGACCTTGTTATATATTTTTGTTTTCATAAACTTCAATATTTCTAATTTTCCCATTTTAATCTTTCATCTTTCATTTTTCATCTTTCATCTTTCATCTTAAAAGTTCACTTCCACGCCAATGGACAGCGTCTTGATGGGTGAATAAGTATAGTTGGTGCCGCCAGAGAAGTTGTACTGCGGGTCCATACCATCCAGGTGAGAGAAGAGAGCCACGTTGTCGTACGAGCCATAGACACGGACACCGCTCAGGCGAGCCTGATTGACAATGCTCTTAGGCAACGTATAAGAAAGCGTGATGTTCTTGATGGCGAAGTAAGAGGCATTGATGAGATAGCGGTCCGTAGCCAGCACGTCGCCATTGATTTCCATGCGCGGAACGTCGGTCACGTCGCCCGGCTGCTGCCAGCGGCGCAGCACGTTGCTGTTCCAGGTGCTGCTCAGGTAGGTGAGGTTCATTGAACTGTTATAGGTGGCGTCATATATCTTGCCGCCAATGCTGTAGGTGGTCAGGATAGACAGGCTCAGGCCCTTCCAGCTCAGGTCCGTACCGATGCTGCCATAGAGGTCCGGCATGCGCGACCCCATCTCGTAGCGGCAAGCGGAAGCCTCGGAGTAGCTGTCGCTGATGCGCTCGTTGGTGATGTTACCGTCTTCGTCCTTATCGTACACCCAATAGAGCTGCTTACCCGTTGCGGGATCCACGCCAGCACTCTTGCGCAGATAGAACGTGTAGAGGGGCAGTCCCTCCTTGATGATGTAGTTGCCGCTCAGAATCTCAGGCGACTCGGCCGTCAGCTTGGTCACCTCGTTGCTGATGGTAGAGCCCATCCAGGTCAGGTTCCACTCGAAGTCCTTGGTACGGACGGGCGTACCCGACACCTCCATCTCAAAGCCGTGGTTCTTCATGTTACCCACGTTGGCAGAGTATTTGCTGAAACCGGTAGACACGGCCATCGGGTAGTCCAGCAGCATGTCGGTGGTCTTGCGTGAGTAGTACTCGAAGCCGAAGCGCAGACGGCGATTCAGCACAGAGCCTTCAATACCGATATTGAAGTTGCCGCTCTTCTCCCACGACACGTCGTTGTTCTGCAGCGAATAGAGTACGGCACCCACCGTGTTGGCATTAGGATACGACACATCCGACAGTCCTTGCCACACGTAGTAGTTGGGATTGCCGTCGTCGTCCAGGATGTTATCATTACCCTGCTCACCATAGCTCACCTTGAACGACAGGTTGTCTATCCAGGTGATGTCCTTCATGAACGCCTCCTTGGAGATACGCCAGTTGGCACCTATCGACCAGAAAGTACCCGTGCGGTTGCCGCTCTTGAAGCGCGACGAAGCATCGGAACGCAGCGAAGCAGAGAAGTAGTAGCGATCGTCGTAATTATAGTTCAGACGGCCCAGCCACGAGTTGATGCGATAGTCGTAGCTATAGCTGTCAGCATCCTTCAGCGTAGCACCCGGGCGCAGCTCGTAGAGTCCGCTCATCAGTCCCGAACGCTCACCACGCAGGAAGTTGTACTTGTAGGCATACCACTCGTGTCCGAAGAGCACGTCGAAGTTATGCCTGTCGAAAGTGCGGTTCCAGGTCAGCAACTGGTTGAAGGTGTAGCTCTGGGTACGGGCATTGTCCTTGGTCAGCAAACCGCCCTGAGCGGCCTGGTTACCGTGCTCCATATTCATGTAGCGCATCTTGTTGCGGTTGTTGTAGTCGAAACCGAAGTTGATAGCCAGCTTCAGACCCTTGGCAAAGCCCATCCTGTCGTCATCGCTACCGAACACCAGTCCGGAGCGCATGCCAGCCACGTCACGACGATTGTCCGACTTGTCGAGCATCAGCATACCTAAGGTGCTGTGGTCAGACATAGAACCCGGGCGGCGGTCGCCATTATCGCGCGTCTCACCCCAGTCATACTCCACCTTTCCGTTCTTATAGATGGTGTTACCCTCCAAATCCTTCAGATAGACCGGGAACAGGGGATTGATGAACTGTGCGGTATACCACACGTTAGAATACGACGAACCAGAATAGTCGCTGAAGTTAGAGATAGAGTGAGCCACGTTCAGACCGACGTTGGCGCTGAACCAGTGGTTCACCTTCGTATCCACATTAACACGGGCACTGTAACGCTGGAAACCCGTAGTCTTCAGGATACCATCCTCGTTCAGGTAGCCTAAAGACAGGGCATACTTGGTACGGTCGGAGCCGCCATTCACGGCAAACACGTGCTCATGGCGCAGCGCATTGTCCTGCGTCACGGCATCGAGCCAGTCCTCGTTCCAAGCCGACTGTGCATCAGTACGCACATAGCCTGTAGCCGGGTCGATAATCTGGTCCCAAGTATAGTTCTTAAACGGATTGTAGTATTCACCTCCCAGTTCGTCGCCGAGACTGTTGCGGGCTATTCTTTCAGCATCAGCCCACGAAGCACCACCGTCCCACTCCGCGTTGCGCAGGGCTTCATACACCAGCTGTACGTAGTCGGTCTGGCTGACATTGTCGTAACGCTTGTTGGCACGGTTTGACCAACCGACGTTCGAGCGCCATGTCACGTTCACACGGCCTTCCTTACCCTTCTTCGTGGTAATCATCACCACACCGTTGGCACCACGGGCACCATACAGGGCAGACGACGAAGCATCCTTCAGCACCGTCATCGACTCAATGTCGGAGGGGTTGATAGACGCCAGGTCACCATCGTAGGGAATACCATCCAGCACATACAGCGGAGAGCTGGAGGCGTTGATAGAACCATAGCCACGAATGTGAATCGAGGGCGATTCACCAGGCTGACCACTACCAGAAGTCATCTGCACACCCGAAACATTACCTTCAAGAGCCTTTGTCACGGACGTAATAGGACGTAACTCCACCTCCTCGGCACCCACGCTCTGGGCAGAACCGGTGAACGACGATTTCTTCTGAGTACCGTAAGCCACAACAATCACTTCGTCCAATGCTTTGCTATCGCTTGTCAACACGATGCGCATGTTAGGACGGGCACTCACCTCGATGGGTTCCATACCAATGTAAGTGATACGCAACGTATTCTTACCGGCAGGACATGTCAGCGAGAACTTACCATTAGCGTCAGTAACGGTACCGACCTGGGTTCCCACAACGAGTACGGAAGCACCGATGACCGGCTGTCCGTCCTCTTGAGAAGTCACAGTACCGTTAACTTTTGTCTGAGCCAAAGCTACTCCTACCATGAGGAACAGACTGGCCAGAAGCATAGTTAATCTTTCTTTCATAAATCTCGTTTTAATTATTCTTTAATATTGTTTTGTTTGTTTGCATTGATAACAAGTTGACAAAAACTGGCTGCAAAAATAACAAATTGCAAGCAAAAAGCCAAACTTTTCAACAATTTTTTCTAAAAAAGTGAAAATAAATTAACAATAGGCAAGTCAGACATGCCAACTTGCCTATTTTTTTCGCTATATTCTTCAGACAAATTACTTCATCAAAATCTTCCTACCGTTCTTGACGACAATACCCTTGTATTCGCTGCTAACTTGCTGGCCTTGCAGATTGTAAAGGCGGTGGGACTCGCCATTGGTTATTGTTTCACGGTTATTGTTTATTGTCTCACGGATTCCCGTCGGTTTGTCTACCTCCTCAATGGCCTTGGTAATCTCCAATTCATTGATAACGTTGTCGTTCAAGACGTTCGTGTCGTAGATAGCCGTGATGTCAAAGTACTTGCCATCAAGCTTGGTCTTCGAATTGATGCCGGGAGCAATGCCGAACTTGCCTGACCACAAGCGGGCACGCTTGTCGCCGCTATAGGCCCAATAGCCATTGTCGCGCACCAGCTGTACGGCACGGACGGTCACCAGGTCGGAATAGTCGGCGGGGGTCAGCGCGTCTAACGTCACCTCGCGGGGCTGAGCCTCGCCACCCT
>CACXAG010000121.1 GCA_902765585.1 uncultured Prevotellaceae bacterium | reverse complement strand
TTCAACAATGCCAAGCCCCGCCGCCCAGAGGACCTCATCGAGTACGACTTTGACAAGGCGCCTACGATGAAGGTTCCTGGCGACTGGAACACGCAAGACCAGCAGCTCTTCTTCTACGAGGGCACGGTATGGTACAAGACCAGCTTCCAGGCCGTTCCCATGCAGGACGTGCGCACGCTGCTCTACTTCGGTGCCGTCAATTACGACTGCCGCGTATGGCTGAACGGCAAGGAGGTGGGCCACCACGTCGGCGGCTTCACGCCCTTCAACTTCGACATCAGCGACCTGCTGCGCGAGGGCGACAATGTCCTCATCGTCAAGGTGGACAACAAGCGCCATGCCGAGGATGTGCCCACGCAGATTTTCGACTGGTGGAACTATGGCGGCATCACCCGCGACGTCCGTCTGATCAAGGTCACGCCCGTCTACCTGGAGGACTACAGTCTGGCGCTGGTCCCTAATGCCGCAGGCACCAAGGCCAAGAGCCGCACCATCGCCTTCTCCGCCCGCCTGAACAAGGCCGAGGCGGGCCATACGGTTACCGTTTCCATTCCCGAACTGAAACTGAAACAGCAGCTGACCACCGATGAGGAAGGACGCGTGCCAAGTTTCAGGTTGAAAGTTTCAAGTTCCAAGTTATCGCTGTGGTCGCCTGACAATCCCAAGCGCTACCGCGTCGACATCTCGCTGGATGCTTCGACCGTCAGCGACAGCATCGGCTTCCGCACCATCGAGACCCGCGGCAAGCAGTTGCTGCTCAACGGACAGCCCATCTTCCTGAAGGGCATCAGCATCCACGAGGAGAAGCCCAACGGCGGCGGCCGCGCCAACAGCGTCGAAGACGCCCGCACGTTGCTGTCGTGGGCCAAGGAGCTGGGCTGCAACTTCGTGCGCCTGGCCCACTATCCACACCATATTAATATGGTACGCGAGGCCGAGCGCATGGGAATCATGGTATGGTCCGAGATTCCGTGCTACTGGACCATCGCCTGGACGAACGCCAAGACTTTCGACAATGCGCGCCAGCAGCTCACCGACATGATTAGCCGCGACCACAACCGCGCCAACGTCATTATCTGGAGCATCGCCAACGAGACACCGCACTCTGCCCAGCGCGACCACTTCCTCAGCCGTCTGGCCCAGCATGCACGCTCGCTCGACAGCACGCGCCTCATCTCGATGGCCATGGAGGTCACCAGTGCCTCCAACTACGTCAACCGCCTGAACGACAACATGAACCAGTATGTCGATGTGGTATCGTTCAACGAGTATGTCGGCTGGTATCGCGACGTCAACGACGCACCGAAGATGACGTGGGAGATACCGTACGACAAGCCCGTCATCGTCAGCGAGTTCGGCGGCGGTGCCAAGTTCGGCTACCACGGTGCCAAGAACCAGCGCTGGACGGAGGAGTTCCAGGAGAACCTGTATCGCGAGAACACGGCCATGCTCGACAAGATAGACGGTCTGGCAGGCACGACGCCATGGATTCTGAAGGACTTCCGTTCGCCGCGCCGCGTGCTCTCTGGCATCCAGGACTACTACAACATGAAGGGTCTCTTCAGCGACAAGGGCGAAAAGAAAAAGGCCTTCTACGTCCTCCGCGACTGGTATCAGAAAAAATAATCAGGTACTATATTGACAACATTGCAACGCCACACTCTTTAAGAAATGTGGCGTTGCAATGCCGTTAATACAAAAAATTATCCTGCATCAAGCGTACCACCATCCGTTACGCTTCATAATATTGCACGACAAGGCAAAAAGTTGTTGCTTTTCCTTGGACTTTTCAAATAAAAGCATTAACTTTGCCGTCGAACAGCGAGAACGGGCGGCGCCTCGGCAATGAGAGCGAGCTCTATTGCACTCGGCTTGCACCGTCCTTGCGGTCGACAAAATCACAGAATATGATAACAAGAATCATCATCTGCTGCCTGCTATGTTCTCTGAATGCAGCAGCACAGGAACCGGCTGACAGCGTCAGCACACAGAAGAGCAAGCCGAGCCTGATGGATCGGCTTCATCAGGTACAGCAATACTTAGACACCAAGGCTAAGAAGAAGGTGGATCCGGCATACATCGAAGTGCCCGACAAGCCCTGGAGGGTGATACTGCGCTACAAGGAGAACGCGGTAGACGTGGACTACAACCATAGTGTCGCCATTCCCGCCTACAACGAGCATTCCAACTGGAATCTGTGCTTCGAGCCTCCCGTGGCATCCTCCGTCGGTTTCTGGGTGGGCTATCGCGGTACGGGAATCTCCTATTCCAAGTCGCTCACCAAGAACGCAGGCCGCTATTACTCTATCAGTTCGACGGGCGCCAAGTATGGCTTCAACTTCCGACTGAGGCGTTTCAACACGGAAGACGCCACGTTCAGCTCGACAGACCGCAATTTAGGGACGGGTGTCGAAACGCGGAGTGACACCACCTTCAGCATGCCGGCACCGGTATGGATTCGTTCCGTCTACATCAACGGTTACTACGTGTTCAACGGGCGTCGCTACTCGCAGTCAGCAGCCTACAACCAGGCGGTCATCCAGCGCCGCTCCGCAGGATCTTTCCTCTTAGGAGCCACGTGGTACCAGTCGTCGTTCGACTATTCGGACATCAGAAACTTCCCCTTTATGCTGGTCGGCCACGGCATCTATCGCGCCAAGGTGCATCAGGCCAACCTCGGTGTCGGCTACGGCTACAACTGGGTTCCGCTGCGCGGCCTGGTTGTCAATGTGATGGCCATGCCTACCGTCAGCATCTATAACCGTGTAAAAACCTATAGTTACGACTTCAACTACGACCTGTCACCCGTAGAGCCTGTCGACGACTACGGCGACTGGAACAAGGAGACGAAGCAATGGGCCAACGGTAAGACCCATAAGCCCTTCGAGATGGCCGATGTGGAGAACCCTCAGTTTGACTACTGGGATATAGAACCCGACGTGGACTACAGCATGTTCCGCATCAACCTTGACCTGCGGCTCGGCATAGCCTACAACTGGAGCAACTACTTCATTGGTGTCCAGGCACAGTACAACAATTTCCACTACAAGAACGATAACGGCTCAATCAGCATCTTCGATGCCTACGCCCGTGCATCATTTGGCGTAAGACTATAGAAGATTAAAGATTAAACATGAAAGATGAAAGATTAAACATGAAAGATTAAACATGAAAGATTAAACATTAGACGATGAAGAAACTGCTGACTCTCACCCTTATACTCTGTGTGTGTGCCATTCCGCTCTGGGCCATTGTGAGCGGACGGTCGCTGTCGAATACGCTCAAGGAGCTTTGCACGGAACTGCATACGGAGTATCAACAGCGTGCTGAGGCACAGCAGCGCTTCAACGATGACTATGAACGTCAGCATCAGCAGATGATTGACGTCGTCACCGAGTCGAACCAGCTCTCCATCCTGCTCTATACGCAGGAGGAGGATATGACGTTCAACCTGGCCTACGCCCTGAAAAAGGTTACGGCTAACTATAAGTCTTTCAGCATGAACCGCAGGCCATACGACCACATCGTCAGCAGCCTGAACTATGAGATTGACCGCAATGCCCGACTCATCGAGGCCCTGCGCCGACTGCCGCCGATGATGAAGGAGATTGAGATGGAAATCGTACCAGACAGCCTGCTGTACCGCAACGACTCGCTGGACGTTCACCTGTCGGACTCGCTCTCTTCGCTGGAAAAAGAGATTATCAAGATTGCCTTCAAGGATTCGCTCTCTGCCCCTTTCATCTTGGACTCGATAGGTCAGGCGCTACGCGACTCCTGCATCTTCTATGCCTCTGAACTGTTGAAGATGAATGCCAACAACCGGGCTACCGTGATAGCCGACAGCACGCACTATCAGGAGGCTTTTTTGCGATTGAAGGAGACCTACGACTATGCCGAGTCGCGCTATCGGGACCTTGAGCGCTATGTTTTTGTAGACGGTCAGACACCGTTCTTAGACATTCTGGTCAATCCCAGCTACTATTGGAATAAAATCAAGGTGGATTTGCGTAGGCAGTACAGCATGAAAGAATTGAGCAAAAATCTTGACGAAACAGAATCTGACGAGAATGCTTCTGACGAAGAGGATGACGCCGCGTTTTTCCAGCACCTCTCCAGCAAGGCGGAGAATACCATGTTGCTGTTTGTCTGCATCTTGCAGGTGGTTGCGCTGGCGTTCTTCTGGCTCCTGACCTTCCTGGTTCTTTGGCTGCTTTATCGCTTCACAAGGCTGAAGCGCTATATTCCCCAAAAGAAGTTGTTCATCCACTCGATATTGCTGGGCACCATCGTGTACTTCCTGGTGTTTGGTTTCTCCTTATACGGTGACGAATACATCAATCTGAGTGTCCGCCACGTCAACACCTTCCTTTGGCTGCTCATTGCCATCTCTGGCTCGCTGCTGCTCCGTGTAAAGCCCGAGCAGTTCCGTCAAGGCTTCCTGCTCTATTCAGCCACCTTCCTGGTAATGCTGATGATCATAGCCTGCCGCGTCACCTTTGTGCCAGACAAGCTGATGGTGTTCCTGTTCCCGCCCATTCTGCTGCTGATAGTCGTGTGGCAGTTATGCTGCGGCATCTGGGTCAGCGGCAAGGCCACATCCATCGACAGTACGCTGGGCTGGGCATCATTGGCCGTCTACCTCGTCGCCTTCGTCTTTGCGTTCATGGGCTACACCTTTGTGGCTTTGCTGATTCTGGTGTGGTGGTATTTCCTGTTGGCCGTATGGCTGACCGTGGTCTGTGTGCTCGACCTGATGAACCGCTACAAAGAGCGCTGGCTGGACAAGCGGGTGGTGGCCATGCGAAACCGCATCACCTACGTGTCGGGAGATGACCGCGAATCGCTGCTGTTTGGCGCCACCTGGTTCTACAGCCTCATTCGCGAGGTTGCCGTTCCTACCATCGTACTTTTCTCCCTGCCGCTGTGCGTCAGGTTGTCGTTAGGTATGTTTGACTTCGACGACCTCTTTGTGAAGTTCTATGAGAGTCCCTTTATCCAGCTTTACGACCAGAATGGCTTCGAGACACTGCGGATTTCAGTCAAGAGCATCATCTATCTGCTCATTTTCTACTATGTGCTGCGCTACTTCAACAAGGCCATTCACGCCATCTGGCAATACGCGCGGTATGTCACCTTTATGCGCAAGCACAACCGTACCACCATCCGTGCCAACGAAATCAACCTGTCGTTGGGCAACAGCATCATCAGCGTGCTCGTCTGGATGGGCTTTGCAGTGGTGGTGATCAACTTCTGGAAGATTCCGACGGGTTCCCTTGGGCTGGTGGCTGGAGGTCTCTCGGCAGGTATCGGTCTCGCGTTGAAGGACGTCATCAACAACTTCATCTACGGCATCCAGCTGATGGGCGGACGCCTGAGGGTTGGCGACTGGATTGAGTGCGAGGGCGTGCGCGGCAAGGTGACCGCCATCAACTATCAGTGCGTACAGGTCGAGACCATCGAAGGCACGGAGATGTCGTTCCTCAACTCGTCGCTCTTTGGCAAGAACTTCAACAACCTGACGCGCAACCACTCGTACGAGCTGACCATCGTCACCGTAGGCGTGGCATACGGTACGGAAATCCATCGGGTACGCGAGGTATTGGTAGAGGCCATGAAGAAGGTACGTACCAAGGACCAGTACGGGCGCGAGATTGTAGACCCTGCTTACGGCATCAACGTGGTAGTCGGCAAAATGAACGACAGTGCCGTGGACGTCAACGTGAAGCAGTACGTGCTGGTAGCCGAGCGCATCGGCTATGTGGACCGTGCGAAGGAGGTCATCTACGATGCCCTCACCGCCGCCGGCATCACCATCCCCTTCCCGCAGTGCGACGTACACCTGATTCATGAAGAATAAGAAAGATGCTCATAGACTTAAGCCTTGACGCGTGGATTACCATCGTGACGCTCGTTGCGGTGATGGCAGCGCTATTGTTTACACGGCTCAGGTCTGACGTAGTCTTTCTGGGTGCCATCGGCATCTTATTCGTGACGGGTGTGCTGGACACCACTGAAGCCTTTTCCGGCCTTGTCAGTTCGACGGTCATCATTGTGGGTGTCATGTTCGTTGTCGTCACAGGACTGTCCTTCACAGGTGTTCTTCAGTGGATATCGAAACATGTGCTTGGACAGCCCAAGGGAGAGGTCCATGCGCTGCTGCGCCTGATGGTGCCCGTGGCGCTGCTGAGTTCATTTGTGAACAACACTTCCGTCGTGGCGCTCTTTGTAGGAGTTGTCAAACTGTGGTCCAGGAAATTGGGCATCCAACCCTCCAAATTGTTGATTCCATTGAGTTATGCTGCTGGAATGGGCGGCCCTATGGCCGCTATTGCCACGCCGACGGCCTTATTGCTGAGCGACATGTACGAATACAAGTCCGGTCAGCCCCTGAGCATCTTTACATCCACGCTACCAGCGTTGGTCTGTTTGGCTGTTGCCATGTCGGTCATCATCATCTTCCGCAGGCTCTTGCCCGACACCAACAACCCGGAATCGGCTTTTGAGAATACCGGCGAATATACCCTGGAAATGCTAGTCCCATCGAACAATCGTCACATTGGCCAGACCGTCGGCGAACTGGGGCTGAACCATGTGCCTGCCGGCAGCCTCATGGAACTGATTCACTTCGACGACGACCGGCTGGTGTTGCCGGTGCGCGAAGAGGAGCCCCTGCTGGGAAGCGACCGCCTCATCTTCTCGGGTCAGATTGACCAACTGCTGGAACTGGCTAAGACCTTTCAGTTTGTCATTCCCGACCATACCGTATTCAGCGTCAAAGAGCCAGGTGGCAAACAGCGTCTCAAGACGGCATACATCTGTTTCGGCAGCAACCTGATAGACACCCGAATGGGAGATACCACTTTCGAACAAGACCATGAGATAACGCTGGCAGCCGTATCGCGACGGGGTGAACGCATCAAGGTGCCTCCACGCGATGTCGTTCTGCATGCCGGCGACTCACTGCTCTTTGTCCATCAGCCACACCAGAAGATCAATACGGAAGCTATGAAATTACAGCTGGAGTTCTTTGATTCTCCTGAGATTCCCGTGACAGGTCTGAAACCGCTAGTCTCGACGGTCATTATGATCAGCATGGTGCTTTTGGCCACAACCGGCACCATGTCGCTGTTGCAGAGTGCCTTCCTCGCCGCCGGTGCCATGCTGGTGTTTGGCTGCTGTACACCAACGCAGGCCATGAACGCCATCAAATGGAACATCCTGATATCCCTGGGAGGAGGCATTGCACTGGGCACGGCTCTCCTGAAGACAGGCCTGGCCAATCAGATGGCGACGGGTGTCCTTCATTTGTGCGGCGGCCAGCCTCTCCTGGTGATGATTGCTCTTTGTCTGTTGGCAGCAATCGTCACTGAGTTCATTT
>CACXAG010000120.1 GCA_902765585.1 uncultured Prevotellaceae bacterium | reverse complement strand
AGCCATACCAGCCAGGTCCTCAGGAGAAGTCTCGATACGAACGAGCACTACCTTGTGACCATCGTTGTGCCAAGCCTCAGCGTCGTCAGCGTGGAACACAATCTGACCGCAGGCAGCACCGGGAGATGCGGGCAGACCCTGGGCAATCACCTTAGCGGCAGCCAGAGCCTTCTTGTCGAATACGGGGTGCAGCAGCTCGTCGAGCTTCTGAGGCTCGCAGCGCATGATAGCGGTCTTCTCGTCGATCATGCCCTCGTGCAGCAGGTCGATGGCGATCTTCACCATGGCAGCACCTGTGCGCTTACCGTTACGAGTCTGGAGGAACCAGAGCTTACCTTCCTGTACGGTGAACTCCATGTCCTGCATATCGTGATAATGGTTCTCCAGCTTCTCCTGGATGCCGTTCAGCTCAGCATAGATCTCAGGCATAGCCTCCTCCATAGAAGGATACTTGGCCACGCGTTCCTCCTCAGAGATGCCAGCGCGCTCAGCCCAGCGCTGAGAGCCAATCTTGGTAATCTGCTGCGGGGTACGAATACCAGCCACAACGTCCTCACCCTGAGCGTTCACCAGATACTCACCGTTGAACAGGTTCTCACCATTGGCAGCATCACGGCTGAAGCATACACCAGTAGCAGAGGTGTCGCCCATGTTACCGAATACCATAGCCATCACGCTAACAGCAGTACCCCACTCGTCGGGGATTCCTTCCATCTTACGATAGAGGATAGCGCGCTCGTTCATCCAAGAACGGAACACAGCGCAAATAGCGCCCCAGAGCTGCTCGATAGGATCGTTGGGGAAGTCCTTACCAGTGCGCTCCTTGATGGCCTGCTTGAACAGCTGAACCAGCTTCTTCAGGTCTTCTACGCTCAGGTCCTTGTCCAGAACGACGCCACTTTCCTTCTTCACCTTCTCGATAATCTCCTCGAACGGATCGATGTCGGTCTTGTTGACGGGCTTCATCTCGAGCACCACGTCACCGTACATCTGTACGAAACGGCGATAGCTGTCATACACGAAGTGGGGGTTGTTGGTCTTCTTCACCATACCCTCTGCAACCTCGTCGTTCAGACCGAGGTTCAGGATGGTATCCATCATACCGGGCATAGAAGCACGGGCACCCGAACGGACAGAGACGAGCAGGGGATTCTCCTTGTCACCGAACTTCGAGTTCATCAGGCCCTCGATGTGCTTCACGGCAGCCATCACGTCGTCGTTCAGCAGCTCCATAATCTTCTGCTGACCAACCTGATAGTACTCGTTACAGCAATCGGTTGTGATTGTGAAACCTGGAGGAACGGGAACACCAATCAGGTTCATCTCGGCAAGGTTTGCACCCTTACCGCCCAGTTCCTCACGCATTTTTGCATTACCTTCGGCCTTACCATTACCGAAGAGGTAAACTCTTTTCTGGCTCATAAGTTAGCTTGTATTATTATTAAAAAATTGATAAAAATTTCAGCATATTTGCTTCAAGTCGTGCAAAGATACAACAAATTTCTAAATCTCGCAAGTATTTACCGAAAATTTTATTTTTAGTTAAGTATTCATGTTTAATCTTTAATGTTTCATGGTTATTGGTTATTGGTTATTGGTTAACGTTTATTGGTTAACGTTTATTGGTTATTGGTTAACGTTTATTGGTTATAACGTATATAATGACGGGAGCACCAATCAGCGGAGTGACGGCGTTGAGCGGAATGACTCCCGACTCACCTGGCAGGAAACACAGCACGTTGCACAACAGGGCAACGACAGCCCCCATCAGGATGGTGGCAGGCATCAGCACACGATGGTTGTCACTACGCAGCAACAGCCGCGCCATGTGAGGTACGGCAAGCCCGATGAAGGCTACCGGACCGCAGAATGCCGTCACGATGGCTGTCAGCACACCAGTAATGACGAGCAGCCAGTTGCGGACACGGATGATGTTGATGCCCAGGTTCTGGGCATAGCGGTCGCCCAACAACAGGGCGTTGAGGGGTTTGATGAGTAGCAACGAACCTGCCAGCGCCAACAGCGACACACTGGCAAAGTAGGGCATCATGGTCTGAGAGACGCCTCCAAACGACCCCATGCCCCACACCATATAGGAGCGCACGCCCTCGTCAGTAGCAAAGAAGTTGAGCAGCGAGATGGCCGAATTGCTGATATAGCCTATCATGATGCCAATGATGAGCAGCAGCACGTGGCTGCGCACCACGGTAGAAAAGAAGAAGATGACAGCCATCACACTCATGGCTCCGATGAAGGCTGCCACGAGGACGGCAAGGAAGCCCGATATGCTGAGGGAGCCTGCCGAAAAACTGCCACCCAGCCAGAGCATGACCAGCGCCACGCCTAAGCCAGCACCACTGTTGATACCGAAGACGCTGGGACCAGCCAGCGGATTGCGGAATGCCGTCTGTAGCATCAGTCCACTCACGGCCAGCGCTCCACCTGCAAGCAGAGCCGTCAGGGCTTGTGGTAATCGCGACTGCAGGATGATGTAGCGCCAAGAGGGTTTGACGTCGGCACCATCGGTAAAGAGAATGCGACCTATATCCTCTGCAGGTATCGATACCGACCCCACAAGGATGTTCAGCACAAAGAGCGCGACGATGAGCACGCCCAGTGCCAGACAGCAGGTTACGCCTTTAGTCATTCAGTTTCTGATAATAACGGAGAGGAACCGTTGTCGTCATCTCCGGATGCAACATTTGGATAAAGTCGCCCAGCAGGTAGTCAGGACGGAAGGGTGTCTCCTCGTAGAACAGCGTCTGCTCCACGTTGCAAGCATACACCTCACGCAGGCGGAAGGCCTTCAGCTGGTCGTAGCCCTGATGCTCGCTGAGCAGTTCGCGAAAAGCGGTCTGGTGGTCGCTGGAGTAGCGGTAGCACCACACGTCGGCATCCTCGCCACGCTCCAGCACGGTCTCGAAGGGCAACGACAGCGAACCGCTATGCGTATCGTCCGACCAGGGATAGCGTCCACAGGCGTCGTGTATCATCTGTCCGATGGTGCTCCTGCCCCCAGGCACATACCATACGCTGCCCACCATCTTGTCGACCAGTGCCAAACGGCCCTGTCCGGCCTGGGCAGCCTGTGCCTTCAGGGCGTGGTAGCTGCTGTCGACAACGGCAAAGAGACTGTCTGTCTTCTGCTCCACACCGAAGAGCATGCCATAGAACTTCATCCATTCAGCACGGGCCAGCGGCGAGGTCTCCATATATTCCGCACATTCCACCAAGGGGATGTCTATCTCCTCCAGCTTGCCGTAGCCACCGCTGTTCTCAAAGGGCGACAGCAGGATGGCGTCAGGCTTGACGTCGATAATTTTCTCCACCACAGGGCTTAGTCCGTCACCACAATCGACGATGCGCCCAGCCTTCACCTGTTGCTGCACGTAGGGTATCTTGATGTACTTCAAGTCTGCCACACCGGCAATGCGTTCCTGACAACCCAGCGTCACCAGCAGTGCACTATGTACCGTGGTGAACACGACGGCACGCTGCAAAGGAGTACGGATGACTGTTCCCTCAGGCAACTGGTCAGGCAGCGGCTTTTCGCGGGGCACCAGCACGTAGGTGTGCAGCACCCTACCCTGCTTCCAGGGATTGGCCAGCGTGACCACTGTATAGCCGTCATACCTGACCATCTGCGGCAGGGTGGCATATTGCAGCCGGATGCTGTCGCCACCCTCCTGCTGGCGGGTCGTATGCCCACCACAGGAGAGTAGCGTCAACGTCACGAGAAAAAGCCCTACGAGCGGTTTCATCTTTAATATTTTACCGTCTCGTAGCCGTGAGTGAAGGCGATGGCATGAGGCTCTACGCCCGTAGTGTAGGAGACTTTGCTAACAAACTCTCCAGTGCCGTCATAGACATTCACGTATCCAGGCATCGTATAGCTGGGATAGCTCGTGTCGGGGTCTATGACGCGCGAGGCCAGGAAGACATAGCCGGTATTGGGGTCGATGCTGATGGCGCAAGGGCTCGCAAGAGGACTGCCACTCAGCAAGTAGGAAGCCGTGATGTTGTAGCTGGCATTATAGACGGAATAGCTGATGGTGCTGCTACCGTAGGGATAGTTGTAGGTGACGATATACTGTCCGGATGCAGCCATACCTGTAGCATCGGCGACGACCTGGGTGACAGAGGTGCCGTTAATCAGATACACGCCTGCCTCCTTCTGATTCCAGTTCTCATCATAGTAGCCCCAGTCGAGCACATAGATCAAATCGCCCGAGACAGCCAGCTGCTGCGGATTGTGGATTTTTTCGTTCTTGATTTCCGTAATAGTTCCTGTGTTGAGGGCAATCTTGCTGATAGAGCCATTACCGTTGCCATAGTCGCTGTTGGCCACGTAGAGCGAAACGTCGGCATCGCTGGTGCCACCAAATGCCATACCCTCGGGAGCGCTGCCTACCTTATACATATTGGTGACGTTCAGCGACAGCGTGTCGATGACACCTACATAGCCACCGTAGGTCGTCACATACACCTTGCCGTCGTAGGCTTTCAGGTGACGTGGCGTGACACCCTCAGCCTCACCCATGTCAGCGACGGTGCTAATCTTCTTGATTTGCTTGAAGTTGTTCTTGTTCAGCACGAAGACGACATTCTCGTCAGAGCCGGTAATGTAGATCTTGTCGCCATAGACATACACATCATTTGGCGTACCGCCCAGGCTCGCACCGTTGACCGTCTTATACACATCCTGCTGAACGTTGGCAGGGTCGGTCGAGAAGTCTATGAAGGTCAGGCTGCCGTCAATGCCATTATAGGCATTACCATTGTTGATAACCAGCGCGCCCTTGGTGACGACATAGTCCACAGTGCGGTTGTTGTTGTTGTCGTTGTCCGACAGACATCCCGTGAACAGGGTTGCGCCCATCATCACGGCAAAACTCAAAAGATACTTTTTCATGTTGCTTAAATCTTTAATCTTTTAATTTATTAATCTTAATTTTTCATCTTTCATATTTCATATTTAACCGTGACTTGCCAGCTGCGGCCAGGCATGGGATAGTAGGCCACAATCTCGTATTGCCGGTCGAAGATGTTCTTCACATCCAAGCGGGCTTCTAACGACTGCTGTCCCCAGCGGAAGGTATGCCACGCCGTCAGTCCTGTGTCCCAGTAGCCGTCAATCTCCGTACCCTCGTAGTGCTGATTGTTGGCCCAGCGACTGCTGACGCCCGAACCGTGCAGCGACAGGCTCACCCACGGATTCTCCCATGCTAACGAGAGACTGCCCGTATGGCAGGGGATGTAGGCTATCTGGTTGCCATAGTAGGGCGACTCAGGGTTGGTACGGTTCTCAGCCTGCTGGTAGCTGTAGTTGCCCGCCAGCGTCAGGGTGTGGCTTGGGGCTACAGCCCATTGGCAGTTGGCTGTCAGGTCAGCACCCAGCACACGCACCTTGCCGACATTGATGCAGGTCCACACAAACATGTTGTAGGGCACAGCCACTATCATGTCGCTCACCTTATTATAATATAGGTCGAGCGATGTCTGCAGACTGAAGGCTGAGGTCTGATGCTGATACGTTGCACCTACGTTCAGCTGATTGGTACTCTCGGGCAACAGGTCAGTGCTGCCAAAGTGGAAGTAATAGCTCTCGTTGAACGTCGGTGAACGGAAGATGTTTTTGTAGGATGCGCGGACAAAGACATCGTCCACGACCCTGTACGACAGCGACAGCGACGGTGACAGCCTACGCATGTTGCGGGCACTGGCACCCTCTTTGGTATCGTTCAGGTACAGCGAGTAGAGCAGGCGTCCCGTCACAGTCAGACGTGAGGTATGATACCTGGCAGTGGCACTCTGCAGGACGGTATGCCGATAGGGACGTCCCACTACCGTTCGCCCAGAATTGCCATTGAGGTTGTTGAAGCTGTAGTCGGCCGAATAGTCCAGCGACCAGCAGTCGTCAGGCGTAAACAACACGGCTGCCGAGGTATAAGCCTCGCGCTGCCAGTAGCTGGCATCGTTGAAGCCGTTGGGAGTCAGGGCATCCTTGTAGATGGAGGCTGTCCAGTTGTATTTCGCATGCCACTTCAGCGACCATCCCGTGCGGTTGTGCGTCTGGTACTGCATCTGGGCCAGCACGTTACGGTCGCGCAGCGTCTCGCCATTGAGGTTCGTATAGTAATGCACCTGTCCTGGCAGCTGGCGGTCGTTGTCATAGTAGTACACCTTGCCGCAGAGGCGGTTGAAGGCATTGGCATCCCAAACCACGTTCACCTCACCGTGTCCACTGTTCATGCGACTATTGGTGCGACGGTCCTTGACGGTCTGCGTCACGTTCTGTATCTCGTAGGGGTAGTCGTTCTCAGCGTATGTATATTCTGCGGCAGCACTGACAGACAGCCCTTCAGAGAGGCGCTGGATGTAGCGCACAAAGGGACTGACATAGCCGAAGGAACCGCACTTCATCACCGCGGTCAGATGGGAGTCCCCGTCATGGGGCAGCGTCTGGATGTTCAGCACGGCAGGCACCGATGCCTGACGCGCTGGTACGAAGATGTCGTCGTTGTCACCAACGACCAGCGTCAGGTGATCTACATTGTTCAGCGAGTAACGGCTCAGGTCTATCTCACCGCTCTGACACTCGGAAATCATCACACCGTCGTAGCTGACGCCTGTATGCTTAGCGCCAAAGCCACGTACCGACACGGTCTTCATGCCACCCGCACCACCATAGTCGCGCAGCGTGATGCCAGGCAGACGGTGCAAGGCGTCAGCCATATCGGTCACGCCCATCGTCAGCATATCGTGACGGTCCAGCAGGTGCATGGGGGCCGTACTGGTCAGCGTGTGCTGGCGACGGCTCTCCGTGATAGTGACGCCCTCCAGCTCGTGTACACGGCTACTGATGGTGTCCGTCTGCGCTATAGCACAGGCGGCACACAGGACCAATAGGCAGGATGTCAGTATCTTTTTCACCTTCTTTTTTTTCTTCTCCCTCGCGTAAAAAACCGTGCAAAGGTATAATTTTTTCTGAAATCAGCCATCACTTTCAAGAATTATTTGTACTTTTGCACGCAAAACTATTAACAACTACTATGAAGACAAGACTGTTTTTGCTGTTTGCACTCGTAGCCCAGCTGGCCTGGGCTGGCAACGTGCGTGAGACCATACGCCTGGACCGTGGCTGGAAATTTGCCCTTGGACATGCTGCCGACCCGCAGAAGGACTTCGGCTGCGGTACCGAATACTTTAACTACCTGACCAAAGCCAGTTCCATCCATAACGAGGGCCCCTATACGCAGAAGTTCGACGATAGTGCCTGGCAGGACGTACAGCTGCCACACGACTGGGTGACCACCCTGCCCTACGCCTCTGAGGCCAGCCATTCGCACGGTTATAAGACCGTAGGCTGGAAATATCCTGAAAACAGCATCGGCTGGTATCGCAAGCTCTTCACCATC
>CACXAG010000119.1 GCA_902765585.1 uncultured Prevotellaceae bacterium | reverse complement strand
TTCAGGAGATAGAGGACGAGGGTGATGTATATGAAAGTATAGAGGAAATATGGCCGGACTATCCTACTAAAGAAGATTTCCTCTTCAACGAGGATGAATATTAGGGCAAAGTTTTAATGTAACCAATTATGGAAATCAGCGAGGTGTACAAAGCATTATTTTTGCACACCTCGTTTTTGATTCTCCATTTTTTCGTATATTTGCACTCACTATTACAATACTTTATGATTTAAGCAGATATGAAAATACAAAAGAAATTCAGAATCGTGCTGGTGATGACACTTGCATTGTTCATCGCCTCGTGCGGCAGTAAGCAGAATCAGGCAGGTCAGACAGACGCTGCTGAAAGTACAGACAGTACGAAAGTGGATTCCGTCGATGCCGTAGTAGAAGGACAGTATGATTTTGAAGCCATCGCCAAGGCCATCGAGGGCTGTGAGTCCCTGGATAAATTCCGGGGTGGTGTGGCTCGTGTCATAATGAAAGATGAACGTTTTTATATCGACCTGCAAGGTCGCAGGGTCGAGAAGCCAAAGGAGGAGATAGACCCGATGGAGTTGACCTGTGATTACGAAGACGGGAAGTTCGGCTACAAAGACCATGAGGGAAATGTGGTCATACCTCACAAATTCCATTATGCCCATGAGTTCAGCGACGGCATGGCCATCGTTGTGAATGAGGTGGGAGAGGTTGGCTACATTAACACCAAAGGTGAACTGGTCATTCCCTACCAATATGGCACGATGGCCGAGAGCGACGGCAACAACTTCCACGAGGGACTCTGTGCAGTGCTTGTGAACGATGAGCATGAATGGTTCAGCTATATTGACAAGACGGGCAAGCAGGCTTTTCAGGGCGTTTTCAGCTATGCTGGTGATTTCAGTGAGGGATTGGCAGCAGTCAGGACTCCTGGCAATAGTGAAGAGAGCATAAATTCCCACTCTGGCTATATTGACCAATCTGGCAAGATGGTCATCGAACTTCCCGACGGCTGGTGGGGGCGCAAGTTCATGGATGGGGTGGCACAGATTCAGAAGATGGACTCCTGCTACATCATCGACAAGACAGGCCAGCGGCTCTTCAAGGTGAATAATGAGGAAATCTATACGGGCGATGATATCAGATACTCAGAGGGGCTGGCCGTAGTCTATGGCAAGGGTAAGTATGAGAAGAAGCGCGGCTTCATGGATAAGACAGGCCGCATCACCTTCTGCCTTGGTAAGGATGAATGACTTTGTCAGAATCGTGAATCTGTTCGGAACCACGTTCCATGAGCAAGTTCACCGAGCAAACCTACAAGTCATTCTTTAAGAAGCTGGGCTATACTGATGGCACTTATGACATCGTTGACGGCAGAATGGCCTGCGACATTGCTGTGTTTACAAAGAAATAGGAGCAACACCCGTAATAGATGCTGTTCCCAATTGTTTTTAGATGTTTCTATCCTTTTTAGACAAAGCCTTGCAAGGCTTATGACACCTCGATGGCCTTGGTGACCTTCTGCTTCGGCTCGGTCTTCGGCATGGTGACGGTCAGAATGCCATCCTCGACCTTGGCAGAGATCTGATCCTTCACCACATCGTCTGGCAGCGTGTAGCTCTGCTCGTAGTTCGAGTAGCTGAACTCGCGGCGCAGATAGTGATGGTGCTTGTCCTCATGCTTGTGTTCGGCCTTGTTCTCGATGGCGATGGTGAGGCTCACTCTCCTTGACATTGACTGCGGGTGCTGTACTGTTGGCACGAGGCATCCAATCATTGTTCAAGAAATCCTCAAATACTGTTGGCATCCAACTGTTTTTAAACATTACTGGTAACATAATCAATACCTCCTAATTATACTTTTAGTTTAACTTAATGTTCTTGATTGCCTTGACCTTTGTGGCTCCGGCTCTCACTATGCTAAAAGCAAGTTACGTGCCGAATGACAAAGTGGCACGCCGAAGAGGTCATTATGGCACTGAATTTAAACTACGATAAACATTGCTGCCAATTCTTTAAACTCAGTTAAACATTGGCAGTTCATTTGGGGAAAAGTTGGTTAGCGAGGTTTACGTACCTTCTCTTTAATCTATGGCTTAAGTCAAACAATCTTACCACTTATGTGGTAGATTCATGCGACATAAGTCGTAGTATCTTCCGACTTAAGTAGTAGGTTCCAGATAATACGGCTTATACTGACTACGATTCCGTGTGACGCACTCAGGACAAGTACTATAAGAAAGGCGGTGAGCAAAGTGCTTACCGCTTTTTCATGTTTCGGGGGTGGTGCTCCAAGATTTGCTGGCGCAGCGTCGACATGTCGATATGGGTGTATATCTCTGTGGTGCCGATGTGCTCATGGCCCAACATGGCCTGGATGGCGCGGAGGTCGGCACCGCCTTCCAGCAGGGCCGTGGCAAAGGAGTGGCGCAGTGTGTGAGGCGAGATGGTCTTCTGGATGCCTGCCACAACGGCCTGCTGCTTGATCATGATGAGAATCATGGTACGTGTGAGGTGGGCGCCGCGCCGGTTCAGGAATACATAGTCCTCCTCGCCTGCCTTGATGGTCATGAGGTTGCGGTCAAGATACCAGTTGTGCAGTTCGTGGATGGCCTTGGGCGAGATGGGCACCAGCCGCTCTTTTGCCCCCTTGCCGAAGACGCGGATGTACTGTTCTTCCAGATAGAGATCGCTCAGCTTCAGGTTGACGAGCTCGCTGACGCGCAGCCCGCAGGAGAAGAGCACCTCGATGATGGCGCGGTTGCGCTGCCCTTCCCATTTCGACAGGTCGATGCTGTTCTCTAGGGCATCGACTTCGTCTGGCGAAAGTACCTCGGGCAGGTGCTCACCCAGTACGGGTGACTCCAGCAGTTCCGACGGGTCGTCGTCGCGGTAGCCGTCTATCTGCAGGAAACGGTAGAACGACCGCACGCCGCTCAAGATGCGACACTGTGAGCGCGGCCCGATGCCGATGTCGTGCAACGAGGCGGCAAAATGCTGAAGGTCAGCCAGCTGGACATCTAACAAATCCTTGTTCTCTGCCTCCAGATAGTTCAGCAGTTTCAGCAGGTCGCGCTCGTAGGCATCCTGGGTATGACGGGAGAAACCACGCTGCAGTTTCATGTAGCGATGGTAGGCTTTGACCATATTTGCGGCTGTTTTCTTGCCCGTTTCCATTTTATTTACTATCTTTGCGGCTGCAAAGGTAATAAAATTCTTCGAAATATGAAAATCCAAATCATCAATGGTCCCAATCTGAACCTCCTTGGCACCCGTGAACCAGGCATTTACGGCACCTCGTCCTTCGACCAGTACCTGCCGCAGTTGCAGGCACAGTATCCTGACATCACCATCGACTATTACCAGAGCAATGTCGAGGGTGAGCTCATCAACAAGATGCAAGAGGTTGGCTTCAGCTACGACGGCATCGTGCTCAATGCCGGCGCCTATACCCATACGTCGGTGGCTCTCCACGACTGCATCCGCTCGCTGAAGTGTCCTGTCATCGAGGTGCATATCTCCAATGTCCACCAGCGCGAAGAGTTCCGCCACCATTCCTTCATTTCGGCAGCCTGCAAGGGTGTCATCTGCGGCTTCGGCCTCGACTCCTACCGCCTGGCCGTGGAAGCGTTGAAGATGAAAGATTAAACATTAAAGATTAAATTCGCTTCGCTCAGGAATATTGGAAATTGACGAGTATATCCTCCAGCATATCGACCCGGAGCCGGAATATCTGTATCGGCTCTGGCGGGCAACCAACATCCACATGCTGCACGGCCGCATGGCTTCAGGCCATCTGCAGGGGCGGCTGCTGAAGATGTTGGTCACCATGCTGCGGCCCAAGAATGTCTTAGAGGTAGGCACCTTCAGTGGCTATTCCGCCATCTGCATGGCCGAAGGGCTCGACGAGGGCGGTATGGTCTACACCTTCGAGATCAACGATGAACAGGAGGATTTTACCCGGCCGTGGATTGAACAGTCGCCGGTAGCCGACAAGATACGCTTCCTCATCGGCGATGCCATCACCGAGGCCCCGCTACTGGGTGTTACTTTCGACCTGGTGTTCATCGACGGCGACAAGCGCACCTACCGCCAGACCTGTGAGATGGCGCTGTCCGTGCTGAGACCAGGGGGATTCATCCTTGCCGACAATACGCTGTGGGACGGCCATGTGGTGGATGCCGCCTACGACAAAGACCCGCAGACCCGTGGTATCAGGGAGTTTAACGATTGGCTGCGCCACGACCCGCGGGTCGAGCGCGTCATCTTGCCGCTGCGTGACGGTCTGACCCTCATCCGCAAGTTATAAAAAGTACATCTTTTTTTGCTTTTTTCGTGTAAATTGTTGCACAATTCAATAAAAAAGCGTACTTTTGCTTACTTTTTGTAATGTAGTAAACAAATAACCCTATCAAATAAGATGGAAAAGATAGATAATCTTGATAAGAAGATTCTGAGTATTCTGTCCAAGAATGCGCGTATTCCGTTCAAGGACGTGGCTGCCGAGTGTAACGTATCCCGTGCCGCCATCCACCAGCGTGTGCAGCACCTCATCGAGGGCGATGTCATCATTGGCAGCGGCTTTGACGTCAACCCCAAGAGCCTTGGCTACAGCACCTGTACCTATGTGGGCATCACCCTGGAGCGCGGCTCCATGTATAAGGAAGTCGTCGAGTGTCTGCAGCATATTCCTGAGGTCGTCGAGTGCCACTTCACCACTGGTCCCTATACCATGCTGGTGAAGCTCTTTGCCCGCGACAACGAACAGCTGATGCACCTGCTCAACGGTCGCCTGCAGGATATTCCTGGCGTCGTGGCAACCGAGACGCTGATTTCCCTCGAACAAAGCATCAAGCGCGAGATTCCCGTAAATTTTGAAGAATAGACACGATGGCTAACCGTTTCGACTGGCAGTCGCAGCTTGCGACGGCCTATGCTGCTTTCCCCGAAGCTGCCCGCAAACCGGTCATTGCCATTACGGGTAACTATGACGACCAGACGTGTAAGTTGGCCGAGGGCTATTATAAGTCGGTGCAGCGTGCCGGCGGTGTGCCGGTCATCGTGCCGCCCCTGACAGATACCGACGCCATTATCAACACCCTCGACCATGTTGACGGCCTCCTGCTGAGCGGTGGTGGTGACATCAATCCGCTGCTGGTCGGCGAGGAACCGTCGCCTCGGTTAGGGAGCATCAACAGCGAGCGCGACATTCCTGAACTGCTGATTACCCAGTTGGCCTACAACCGGCAGATTCCCATCCTCGGCATTTGTCGTGGCATCCAGACACTGGCCGTTGCACTGGGCGGCAAGGTGGCTCAGGACATCAGCGACATCGCAAAAGTCAAGCACTCGCAGGATGCTCACCGTTCTGAAGCCACCCATTCCATCATCGTGGAAAAGGACTCCACCTTATATAATATATATAACAGTGACGCGCAGCAATATGTCAACTCCTTCCACCACCAGGCCGTTAGCGACCCAGGGCCACGCTTCCGCGTTACCGCCAAGGCTCCCGACGGCATCATCGAGGCTATCGAGAGTCGTGAGTTCAAGAGCATCATGGGCGTCCAGTGGCACCCGGAGTGCCTGGGTGGCGACGACGGCATGCCGCTCTTCATGTGGTTGGTCCGTCAGGCAGCCCACTATCGTGAGGCCTGCGACATGCACAGCCGCATCCTGACCCTCGACACCCATTGCGACACACCGATGTTCTTCCCGCAGGGTGTTGACTTCGGCAGTCGCGACGAGCGCATTCTCGTCGACCTGCACAAGATGGCGGAAGGCCGTCAAGATGCTACCATCATGGTAGCCTATTTGCCGCAGCCCCAGTTGGGTGAGACGTTCTCTTCGAAGGTGGACTTCGACGTCAACGGTCCAATGGAGTATGCCGACCTCATCTTCGACAAGATTGAGGAGCTGGTCGACAAGAACAAGCGCTACCTCAGCATTGCCCGTACTCCCGCCGACCTCTATGCCGACAAGCGGCAGGGACGCCGCAGCATCATGCTCGGCATCGAGAACGGTCTGGCCCTCAACGGTCAGCTGCAGAATCTGAACCACTTCGCCCAGCGCGGCATCGTCTATATGACGCTCTGCCACAATGGCGACAACGATATCTGTGACTCGGCACGCGGCTGCAATACCCACAATGGCGTCAGCCAGTTTGGACAGCAGGTCATCCGCGAAATGAACCGCTTAGGCATCATGGTGGATCTCAGTCATGCCGCTGAGAAGAGTTTTTACGATGCCCTCGACATCAGCAGCGAGCCCATCGTCTGCAGTCATTCCAGTTGCCGGGCGCTCTGCGACCATCCGCGCAACCTCACCGATGCCCAGATGCGTGCCTTAGCTGCCAAGGGCGGTGTCATGCAGGTGACGATGTATAACGGTTTCCTGGTCAAGGACGGCGAGGCTACCGTGGCTGACGCCCTGCGCCATCTGGAACATGCCATAGAGGTGATGGGCATTGACCATGTCGGCATTGGTACCGACTTCGACGGCGACGGAGGCATCCGCGGTTTGGCCAGTTCTTCCGACCTTGTCAACCTCACCCGCCAGCTCCTGGCCCGTCGCTATAGCGAGCGCGACATCCAGAAAATCTGGGGTGGCAACTTCCTCCGTGTCATGTCGCAGGTTCAGATGAAAAGATAAAAAGAAATCTCGTTATGAATAGAATATATTACTTTGCTTTCTTGCTGATGGCATTTAGTTGTTGTACCACCAAGAAGAGCCAGCAGGTAACAGTTCCGGCTGTCGCTATTGAGTTCAATGCCGACTCGGCCTATGCCTTCTGTGCCGCCCAGTGTGCCTTCGGACCGCGCACCATGAATAGCGAGGCCCATGACCGTTGTGCTGCCTGGATACAGCAGCAGTTCCAGCGCTATGGCTACGACGTGACACTTCAGCAGGCCGACCTGCGCGGCTACGACGGCACCGTCCTTCATGCTACTAACATCATCGCTGCCTCTGTTGAGCGTCCTGCTGTGTCACAGCAGTCTCCCACTGCCAAGCCCCGCCTCCTCGTCTGTGCCCACTGGGACAGTCGTCCCTGGGCCGATAACGACCCCGACTCTGCCAATTGGCACAAGCCTGTGATGGCGGCTAACGATGGTGCCTCCGGTGTTGCCGTCATGCTCGAACTGGCACGCCTGCTGCAACAGCACGACTCTGCAGCCGTTGCCGTCGACTTTGTCTGTTTTGATGCCGAAGACTGGGGTGTTCCCCAATGGAGTGATGCCGCTGGTGCCGACTCGTGGGCCCTCGGCTCGCAGCACTGGTCAGCCAACAGCCCCAAGCCTTATGACTATGGTATTTTGCTCGACATGGTGGGCGGTCAGGGCGCTAAGTTCTACCGTGAGGGCTATTCCATGGAGCATGCCGCCGCTATCGTGGAAAAAGTCTGGCAGGCTGCTGCCGCTGCCGGCTATGGCAGCGTCTTCATCAATCGGGACTCAGGCTATATCACCGACGACCACGTCTCTGTCAACGAGAAAGCCGGCATTCCGTGCGTCGACATCATCAACCACTATCCCGACTGCCGCCAGAGTTCTTTTGGTCCCACGTGGCATACCGTCAGCGACGACATGCAGCATATCGACCGCAACACCCTTCGTGCTGTCGGTCAAACTCTTGTCCAACTGATTTTCACCGAATAAGAAGACTTTATATCTGGCCGGCCTCGACCATCAGCACCACGCGTTCGGTCAGGCGGTCTATGCCCTCGGCATCGTAGGTTTTCTTCAGCGAAGCGCCGAAGGTCCAGGCAAACACCTGGTAGAAACCGGCCTTGATAGGGCCGAGGAAGGCCTGTATCAGTTCATAGCCTGACGAGTTGCTCTCGCGGTGTATCAGCTTGATGAGCAGTTTGCCCTGCGAGTAGGTCAGCTTCTTCATCTTCGGCTTGTAGGTCTTCACGATGCTCTGTTCCACGCGCTTCATGTGGGCCTTGCGTGCTTCCTCGGTGGGCAGCGTCTCCAGATATTCCGCCGTCTCCATCATGATGAGGCGTGCCTCTTTGGCGATGGGCAGCACAATCTTCACGTTCTTCACCAGCCGCATGAAGGCTTCGGCCTGCCGCTGGTTCTCGAAGGTCATGGGCGGGAACACATACACATTGTTCATCTCCATATACTGGATGCTGTCGCCAGCCTCCAGAACCTTGCCTACCCTCACCGTAGGCACGAAGGTGGGACTGTCCATGTCCACTCCGCGCTTATCGGCCTCTTGTGCCGTGCACGTCATGCACCACACCAGCAGAACAGCTATGATTGTCAGACTTTGTTTCATGTATCGGCCGCAAAAGTACGGATTATATCTGAAACAGCAAAGAAATACGTCCTTTTTTGACAGTTTTTGTCTCCCGTATCCGTTTTTTTTGTTATCTTTGCAATGTGGAATGTCGTTTCACGTTTATTGTTTCACGTTTATTGGTTATTGTTTATTGTTTATTGGTTATTGGTTAATGTTTATTGTTTCACGTTTAATGTTCCTGCTGCTACTTATGGTGGTCCTTCCCGTCGGTGCCCAGACCGACTGGCGGCAGGACATTCGCCAGTGGCTCACCGTCGAGGGTGACGTTGACAGTGCTGATGCCGATGACGTCCTGGAACTGCTAACCGACCTTGCTGAGTCGAAGCTCGACATCAACAACGCCTCCCGCGAAGACCTGCGCCGATTGCCCTTTCTCACCGATCAGCATATCGAGTCCATCCTGGAATATGTCAACCGCTACGGGCCCATGCGCTCGCTCAACGAACTGCTGATGCTGCCCTCCCTCGATGCCGACACGCGCCACTTGCTTGTCCACTTCGTCACCATCGGAGGTTCCGCGACTGTCGGTTCCCCCTCCAGTTCGGTTCCCAGTGGTTCTGCCACTGGTTCTTCCTCCCTCCTTGCTGACGGTCGCCATACCCTCATGGCAACGGGCCGAATCCCCTTCTATCGCCGCCGTGGTGACGATGACGGCTACTTAGGTTATCCCTATCGTCACGACCTGCGCTACCAGTTTGTCTCTCACGACCGTCTGAAGTTTGGCATCACGGGAGCCCAGGATGCCGGTGAGCCCTTCTTTGCCAACAAGAACACGTTGGGCTACGACCACTATGCTTACTACTTCCAGCTGCGCCATCAGGGACGCCTCGAACA
>CACXAG010000118.1 GCA_902765585.1 uncultured Prevotellaceae bacterium | reverse complement strand
TGTGCGCCGTACTTGCCACAGATATTAAAGTAGTAGCGGCGTGCCTCGCAGGCCCAGTCGTCGGTCTCGTTGACCAAAGCGCCAAACTTACCGAAGCCGTCGGCCGAGAAGAGCACCTTGTCCAGGCAGTCGTAGCTCATGATGACCTCGGGCCAATGCACCATCGCAGCCGTGATGAACTTCAGTTCGTGATGACCCAGCGAGAGGGTGTCGCCCTCCTTGACGGTGATGACGCGGCCCTCGAAGTTGAATCCCTCGAAGAAGTTGGGCAGCATCTTGACGGCCTGGGGACTGCACACCAGCTGCAGGCCGGGATAGGTCTCCAGCATCCACGCGATGAGTGCTGCATGGTCGGGCTCCATGTGGTGTGCCACCAGATAGTCGGGCTGGCGATCGCCCAGCGCAGCCTTCAGGTTAGCCTTCCACTCCTCGCCCTTGCGGCGGTCGGCGGTATCCAGGACGGCAATCTTGTCATCGTCGATGAGATAGGAGTTATAACTCATGCCCTCGGGCACTACATACTGGCTCTCGAACAAATCAATGTCGAGGTCGTCGACACCGATATACTTGATGGAATCACTAATCATATTCATATTCGTTATATTATTGTTTTTGCAAAGGTAGCAATATTTTTCAGAATCACGTTACCCTTTGGAAGTTAAATTTTGCTAATTGGGCATAATCGCGCCAAACTATCATTTTGAAAGGAAAGTGCGGATTATCATATCAAGGTGTAAACAAAATGGCAGGATTTGTAGTAAGACAGTTTACAAAATGACAGTTATTTCGATTTTCAAGCAACAAAACGAGCAGTTTTCTTTGCGGTTTGTGTCTTTTTGACTACCTTTGCACCCCAACAAGTGACAAAAGGATAGCAAGAGTACACAAAAACATTACAATATGGCACAGAAAATCAGATTTACCAAAATGCACGGTTGCGGCAACGACTACATCTATATTAATATGATGGAGCAGTCGGTAGCCGAACCACAGGAGGCGGCCATCCGATGGAGCAACCGCTACAAGGGCATCGGTTCGGACGGACTGGTGCTGATTGACAAGAGTCCTGTGCCTGAGGCCGATTTTTCGATGCGCATCTTCAATGCAGACGGCTCGGAGGCCATGATGTGTGGCAATGCGAGCCGCTGCATAGGCAAATACCTGTACGAACGGGGACTGACCCCCAAGACCCAGATCAGGCTGCTGACGCTGTCGGGCATCAAGGTGCTGGACCTGCACCTCACGCCAGAGGGCATCGTAGACAGCGTGACGGTCGATATGGGCGAGCCCGTATTGGAGGACGAATCGCAGTTTTTGGGCAATCGCGTGCTGGACAAGGGCACGTTTGTGTCGATGGGCAACCCGCACTACGTCGTCTTCACAGAGAACGTAGACCAGGTGGGCGAGACGGGACGGATGTTTGAGAGGCACCCGGCCTTTCCGCAGCGGTGTAACATTGAGTTTGCGCGGATAGTCAACGGCAAAACCGCTAAGCACACGGCCGCTGGCGAAAAGACAGCTAATAACACGACCGCTGGACACACGACCGATGGCGACACGACAAGCATCCGGACTCGCGTCTGGGAACGGGGCAGCGGCATCACGCAGGCCTGCGGAACTGGTGCCTGTGCCACGGCCGTCGCTGCAGTGCTGACGGGCAGGGCCGGGCGCAAGAGCGACATCGTGATGGACGGCGGCACGCTGAGCATCGAATGGCGCGAGAGCGACAACCACGTCTACATGACGGGGCCAGCTGAATTCGTGTTCGACGGTGAAATCGAAATCAAATAAGAAACGAATATAATGATGTTAAGAAACGAATATGGCATTAGTAAACATTCATTTCCTGAACCTGCAGCAGAACTACCTGTTTGCCGACATCGCCAAGAAGGTGAACGCCTTCCGGGTGATGCACCCCAAGGCCGACGTCATCTCGCTGGGCATCGGCGATGTGACGCAACCGCTGGCCCCCGCCGTGGTGGAGGCCATGCACAAGGCTGCCCACGAGATGGGCACCATCAAGGGTTTCCGCGGCTATGGCCCTGAGCAGGGCTACGACTTTTTGCGCGAGGCCATCCTGAAGAACGACTTCCTGCCGCGCGGCATCCACCTCAGCGCTGACGAGGTTTTCATTAATGACGGTGCGAAGAGTGATACGGGCAACTTCCAGGAGCTGCTGCATTGGGATAACTTCATCGGTGTGACCGACCCCATCTATCCCGTCTATATCGACTCGAACGTGATGATAGGCCGCTGCGGCAGTTTTCGCGACGGTCGCTGGACCAATGTGCGCTACCTGCCCACGACGGCCGAGAATGGTTTTATTCCGGAACTGCCCAAAGGCCGGCCGGTGGACGTCATCTACCTGTGCTACCCCAACAATCCGACGGGTACGGTCATCAGCAAGCAGGAGCTGCGGAAGTGGGTGAACTATGCGCTGAAGAACGACGCGCTCATCCTGTATGACGCTGCCTACCAGGCCTACATCCAAGACCCGGAAATCCCCCACTCCATCTACGAGATTCGCGGTGCCAGGAAGTGTGCCGTCGAGTTCCACTCGTTCTCGAAGACGGCAGGGTTTACGGGTGTGCGCTGCGGCTATACCATTGTGCCGAAGGAGGTGACGGTGTCGACCTTCGAGGGCGAGCGCATTCCGCTGAACCAGTTGTGGCTGCGCCGCCAGTGCACGAAATTCAACGGCACGAGCTACATCTCGCAGCGTGCCGCCGAGGCCATCTATACGCCCGAGGGCAAGCAGCAGATTCAGTCCACCATCGACTACTACATGGACAACGCCCACCGCATGCTGAAGCGCCTGCACGACCTGGGCTACGAGGTTTATGGCGGCGAGAACGCTCCTTATATATGGATGCGCACCTCGGACGGCATGGACTCGTGGTCGTTCTTCGAGGCCCTGCTCTATGGCGCCAACGTGGTGTGCACGCCTGGTGTGGGCTTCGGTCCCAGCGGCGAGGGCTATGTGCGCTTCACGGCCTTCAACAGTCACGAGAAGACGGACGAGGCCCTGGACCGTATTGAGAAATGGAGCAAAGGATAAGGCTATAAACTCACGAAAATTAAACCATAGACTACGATTTTAATTGCCGATGGAATCCGCGAAGCTGTGATGAGCCTCGCGGATTTTCTTTGTATTAAGAAACGAATTAAACTTGGTTTATTGATTGCTGTGTGTTCGAACACAATTCGTTTGGAACTGACGATTTGTAACGAAATGAAGGGAATGGAGGGCAAATGTTAAGCAAAGTGGAAAGGATTAGGACGGGAAGGTTTACACTTTGATAGTTAATTATTGTTTTAACAATCAAATTGCAAGAAACTTGCTTGAATATACAGCAAATTGTCGTACCTTTGCAGCGTAAAACTAACAAAGTGTTAGCCCGAACAAGACGGGTAAGTATTAATTAATAAGGTAAAAAGGTATGAAAAAGATTGAAGCAATTATCCGCAAGACGAAGTTCGAGGATGTGAAGGAAGCTTTGCTCTCGTCGGACATCGACTGGTTTGAGTACCACAACGTGCATGGCATCGGCCAGAGCCGACAGGAGAGGATATACCGCGGCGTGCAGTACTCGACGGACGTGATAGAGCGCGTGGCCGTGACCATCGTCTGTCGCGATCCGCTGGTGGAGCCGACGGTGAAGGTGATTCTGGAGACGGCCCATACGGGCGAGGTGGGCGACGGCCGCATCTTCGTGAGCGACATGATTGACACCTGGAGCATCCGCACGGGTGAGCACGGCGACACCGTACTGAGAGACAAGAAGTAGCTATATACACGGGCAGTATACTAAAACAAAATGGTTCAGTATACTAAAACAAAATGGTTCAATATACTAAACCAAAATGGTTTGATATACTAAGGCGAAGTGGTTTGATATAGCAAGTAGTTATGAATTAATATAAGGAAAAGATTATGAACGAAATTGGATTATCACTCGATACTGTATGGATGCTGTTGGCAGCCATGTTGGTTTTCTGGATGCAGCCGGGCTTTGCGCTGTGTGAGGCTGGCTTTACGCGCGGCAAGAACACGGCAAACATCCTGATGAAGAACTTTGTCGACTTCATGTTCGGCTCGTTGTTGTTCTTCTTCCTCGGCTTCGGATTCATGTTCGGCTCTGAGGGCGCAGGGTTCATTGGGGCTCCCAACTGGGGCGACCTGAGTTTCTACGGCAGCGACCTGCCCGTAGAGGGTTTCCTGATTTTCGAGACGGTGTTCTGCGCCACCTCCGCCACCATCGTGAGCGGTGCCATGGCCGAGCGCACCAAGTTCTCGATGTACCTTATCTATAGTGCCGTCATCTCGCTGTTCATCTACCCCATCGAGGGCCACTGGACCTGGGGCGGCGGCTGGCTCTGCAACGATGCTGAAGACAGCTTCATGATGACGACGTTTGGCGACGTGTTCCACGACTTTGCCGGCTCTGCCATCGTGCACAGCGTGGGCGGCGTGCTGGCCCTGATTGGTGCGCTGGCGCTGGGTCCCCGCATCGGCAAGTATGCCAAGGACGGCAAGAGCCGTGCCATTCCCGGTCACAACCTGACGATGGCCGCCCTGGGCGTCTTCATCCTCTGGTTAGGCTGGTTCGGCTTCAACCCCGGTTCGCAGCTGGCTGCCAGCGGTGAGGTCAACCGCATCGCCATCTCGCACGTCTTCCTGACCACCAACCTCGCGGCAGCAGCCGGTGGCGTGGCAACGATGTTCCTGACGTGGCTGAAGTACGGCAAACCGTCGCTCTCGCTGACGCTGAACGGCGTGCTGGCAGGTCTGGTAGGTATCACCGCTGGTTGTGACCTCGTATCGCCCGTAGGTGCCGTCATCATCGGTCTCGTCTGCGGTCTCGTACTGGTATTCGCCATCGAGTTCATCGACCACGTGCTGCACATCGACGATCCCGTGGGTGCCAGCTCCGTACACGGTGTCTGCGGCATCCTGGGCACGCTGATGACCGGTCTGCTCTCCACCAGCAATGGTGCTTTCTACGGTCACGGCTGGGGATTCTTCGGTGCTGAGTGCTTCGGCGTACTCGTCATCGACCTCTGGGCAGCCGCCTGCGGTGTAATTTTGTTCTATGGAATAAAATATTTGCACGGTTTACGCGTTGATAAACGTATAGAGGAAGAAGGTCTCGACATCTACGAGCACGGCGAGGCCTGCTACAACTAATATTTATTAACGACAACGAATTAAAACGAATGAAACGAATTAAGAATATAATCATTCGTGAAATTAGAAACAATTCGAGCAATTCGTGAAATTCGTCTAAATTCGTTGTTTATTAAAAAAAAGAAGAGTATGAAAAAGATTTTTATTTTAGGATTCATGTTGCTCTGTGGGGCAACGGCCATTGAGGCCCAGGACGAGATTGAGACAACGATTAGTGGAGACATCGTGAGCAGCTATATCTGGCGCGGCCAGGACTTAGGCAACGTATCGCTGCAGCCCACACTCGGCGTGGCATATAAGGGACTGTCGTTGACGGCCTGGGGCAGCGTGGGACTGACCAACGCTGACGACACCAAGGAGTTCGACCTGACGCTGGCCTACACCATTGGCGGATTCAACATCGGCATCACCGACTACTGGTTCAATGCCGGTCAGGACCCCGAGAACCGCTACTTCAAGTACGACGCCCACGGCACCAACCACGTCTTCGAGGCCAACATCGGCTATGACTTCGGCGTGGCCAGCCTGCAGTGGTACACCAACTTCGCTGGAAACGACGGAATGAACAAGGACGGCAAGCGGGCCTACAGCAGTTATCTTGAAGCTACTGTCCCATTCAAACTTGCTTCCGTAGACTGGACTGCTACGGCCGGCGCCGTCCCCTTCGCCACTGACTTCTATAACGGTTGGACCAGCGGTTTCGCCGTCACCAACCTCGCGCTGAAGGCCACGAAGGACATCAAGGTGACCGACTCGTTCTCCATCCCCGTCTTCGCAGAGGTTTCCGCTAACCCCCGCACGGAGAAAGCCTACCTGGTTTTAGGTTTTACGCTGCATCCATAATTATTCCCCCGAAACCAGGCATTAGTTCCCCCTCTCCTGATCTGACACAGGAGAGGGGAACTTTTTTTCAGGCTTTTGACGATTTGTAACGGAATGACAGGTTTTCGCCTCAAACTGTTAGCATATTGAAAGCAAACTACGTCTCAAACTTTACAAAATGCAAGTTGCACAGAAAATTAACAATCAAAAGGAAAGCAAAATAAGGGAGATTTATGCAAAATGTAGTAATTTTGCAGTCCATAAAAAATACATTTGTTTTTATGGATACAAAATACATTTTCGTCACGGGCGGCGTCGTTTCCTCGTTAGGAAAGGGCATCATTTCAGCCTCAATCGGCAAACTGTTGCAGGCACGCGGCTACAAGGTCACCATCCAGAAGTTCGACCCCTACATCAACATCGACCCCGGGACGCTGAATCCCTACGAGCACGGCGAGTGCTACGTGACGGCCGACGGCATGGAGACCGACCTGGACCTGGGACACTACGAGCGCTTCACCGGCATCCATACCACACGAAACAACTCCATCACCACCGGCCGCATCTACAAGACCGTCATCGACCGCGAGCGCCACGGCGACTACCTGGGCAAGACCATCCAGGTGGTGCCCCACATCACGGACGAAATCAAGCGCCGCATGCTCCGTCAAGAGTATTCTCTCACCTCTCACCCCTCACCACTCACCTCTGATTACGACTTTGTCATCACCGAGGTGGGCGGCACCATTGGCGACATCGAGAGTGCGCCGTTCATGGAGGCCATCCGACAGCTGCGGTGGGAACTGGGGCGCGATGCCGTCTGCGTACACCTGACCTATGTCCCCTATCTGAAGGCCGCCGACGAGCTGAAGACGAAGCCGACGCAGCACAGCGTCAAGGAACTGCAGGGCATGGGCATCCAGCCCGACATCCTTGTGCTGCGAACGGAACGCCACCTCGACGACTCGATGCGCCTGAAGGTGGCGTCGTTCTGTAATGTCGACCTGGAGTGCGTCGTACAGAGCGAGGACATGCCGAGCATCTACGAGGTACCGGTGAGCATGCAGCGACAGGGACTCGACGCGGCCATCCTGCGCAAGATTGGCATCCCCGTGGGAGAGACGCCGGCCATGAAGCCCTGGCACGACTTCCTGGACAAGCAGCGCAACGCCAAGCGCGAGGTACACATCGGACTGGTGGGCAAGTACGACCTGCAGGACGCCTACAAGTCGATACGCGAGAGTCTGAACCTGGCAGGCATATATAATAATGTAAAGGCGAAGATTCACTTCATCAACAGTCAGAACCTGACGACGGAGAACGTTGCCGCCGAAATAGAGGGCATGGCGGGCATCGTCATCTGCCCCGGCTTCGGACAGCGCGGCATCGAGGGCAAGATCATCGCCGCCGAGTACTGCCGCACGCACGACATTCCCACCTTCGGCATCTGTCTCGGCATGCAGATGATGGTCATCGAGTTTGCCCGCAACGTGCTGGGCTACCAGGACGCCAATAGTGCCGAGATGAACCCCGACACGCCGCACAACGTCATCGACATCATGGAGGAGCAGAAGACCATCACCCAGATGGGCGGCACCATGCGACTGGGCGCCTACGACTGCGAGCTAAGAGAAGGAAGTAAAGTTGCGCAAGCCTATACAGCGGCAGCATCGCGTGCCACACTCTCTCCGGAGAGAAATTCTTCACTCTTCACTCTTCACTCTTCACTTACAATCAGCGAGCGCCACCGCCATCGCTACGAGTTCAACAACAAGTATAAGGAGGAGTACGAGCGGGCCGGCATGAAGTGCGTGGGCATCAATCCCGCCGCCGACCTCGTGGAAATTGTCGAGATTCCCGACAAGCGCTGGTACATCGGAGCCCAGTTCCACCCAGAGTATTCGTCGACGGTCCTGCATCCGCATCCTTTGTTCATGGACTTTATCAAGGAATGTATAAAAACAACGAATTAAGACGAATTACACGAATGATACGAATGACTCATTATACCCAATCTCGATATTTCACAGATTCAACAATTCGTGAAATTCGTTTTAATTCGTTGTCGAAAAGAATCTTTGTATGGAGCAACTGAAGCATGAGTGTGGTGTGGCGATGATTCGCCTGTTGAAGCCGTTGGACTACTACGAGAAAAAGTATGCGATTGAGCGAGAGCAGAGTCAAACTGGTTTGACCTCTGCCGAGCGTGAGCATACTCGACCGAAGGTCAAATACGGGTGGCGCTACGGGTTCAACAAGCTCTACCTGATGATGGAGAAGCAGCACAACCGCGGTCAGGAGGGTGCTGGTATCGCCTCCGTGAGCCTGAAGAACGAGCCCGGCACGGAATATATGTTCCGCGAGAAGGCCGAGGGCAAGGATGCCATCACGGAGATTTTCTCTCGCGTGACGGAGGCGATGAAGGGCGAACTGCTGATGGGCCACCTGCGCTATTCGACCACGGGCAAGAGCGGACTGACGTTCGTCCACCCCTTCCTGCGTCGTAACAACTGGCGCGCCAAGAACCTCTGTCTCTGCGGCAACTTCAACATGACGAATATCGACGAGGTATTCCGTTTCCTGACGAGCCAGGGCCAGTCGCCACGCATCTACGGCGACTCCTACATCACGCTCGAACTGATGGGCCACCGCCTGGACCGCGAGGTGGAACGGCTGTTTCAGGAAGCCAAGGAACAGGGTCTGGAGGGCACCGCCATCACCGATTATATTGACAATCACGTGGAAATGGCCAACGTGCTGCGTATGACCATGAAGCACTACGACGGCGGCTACGTCATGTGCGGCCTGACGGGCTCGGGCGAGATGTTCAGCGTCCGCGACCCGTGGGGCATCCGTCCCGCATTCTACTATCGCGACGACGAAATCATCGCTCTCGCCAGCGAGCGCCCAGTGCTGCAGACCACCTTCGACCTGCAGGCCGAGGACATCTGCGAACTACAGCCCGGTCAGGCGCTCATCGTCCGCAAAAACGGCGAGAGCCATCTGGAGCAGATCATGCCCGCACAGCAGCTATCGGCCTGCTCCTTCGAGCGCATCTACTTCAGCCGCGGTTCCGACCGCGACATCTACCAGGAGCGCAAACGGCTGGGCGAACAGTTGACGCCCGCCATCCTCAAAGCCATCGACGGCGACGTGGACAACACCGTATTTTCATACATCCCCAACACCGCTGAGGTGGCCTACTACGGCATGACCGACGGTTTCCGCAAGCTCCACGGCGAGGTGCGCACAGAGAAGGTGGTCTGGAAGGACATCAAACTGCGCACGTTCATTGCCGACAACAGCGAGCGCAACGACCTCGCCGCCCACGTCTACGACATCAGCTACGGCTCGCTCAGGCCCCACCAGGACAACCTCGTCATCATCGACGACAGCATCGTTCGCGGCACCACGCTGAAGGAGAGCATCTTCAAGATTCTCGACCGTCTGCACCCCAAGAAGATTGTCATGGTCAGCAGCTCGCCGCAGATTCGCTACCCCGACTACTACGGCATCGACATGTCGCGCCTGGAGGAGTTTTGTGCCTTCCGCGCCACGATGGCACTCATCGAGGAGCACGGCCTATGGCAGTTGGTCAACGATACCTATCTCGCCTGCAAGCGTGAACTGACCAAGCCGAAGAAAGAAATGCGGAACTGCGTCCGCGCGGTCTATGAGCCCTTCACCGTCGACGAGATCAACCAGAAAATTGTCGAGATGCTGCGCCCTGACGACATGCAGGCTCCCATCGAACTGGTGTTTCAGAGCATCGAGGGACTGCACGAGGCATGTCCCAACCATCCCGGCGACTGGTACTTCACGGGCCACTACCCCACGCCAGGCGGCATCCGGCTGGTGAATCAGGCATTTATTAACTACGTCGAACAGAAACTGAAGAAAAATATATGAGACAAGCAAGATTAATACTCGAAGATGGCACGACGTTCTGCGGCTGGTCGTTCGGACATGACGCTCCCACAACGGGCGAGGTCGTATTCAACACCGCGATGTCAGGCTATCCGGAGAGTCTGACAGACCCCAGCTATGCAGGCCAGATACTGGTGACGACATTCCCGCTGATAGGCAACTACGGCGTGCCTGACACAGGCGTCGGCGCTGACGGTCTGCCGCTGTTTATGGAGAGCGACCGCATCCACGCCAAGGCGCTCATCGTGGCCGACTACAGCGAGCAGTACTCGCATTGGAATGCTCGCGAGAGTTTGGCTTCTTGGCTGAAACGTGAAAAGGTGCCAGGCATCACAGGCATCGACACCCGCCGCCTGACGAAGGTGCTGCGCGAGCACGGCGTGATGATGGGCCGAATCGAAATTGACGGTTCAGTATGTCGCTGTGCCACAGCGACGAACACAACCGAGGACTACGGCTCCGTCAACTGGGTGGAGCAGGTCAGCTGCCAGGAGGTCATCACCTACCGTCCTGAAGCCAATCGCTCACCTCTCACCTCTCACCTCTCACCTCTAAAACGTGTCGTCCTCGTGGACTGCGGCGTCAAGGCGAACATCATCCGCTGCCTCATCCGTAGAGGCATCGAGGTGGTGCGTGTGCCCTGGGACTACGACTTCAACCAGCTGGAGTTGGACGGGCTGTTCCTGGCGAACGGTCCTGGCGACCCAGAGCGTTGCGAGAAGACAGTAGAGCACATCCGCACGTTCCTCAATAATAAAAAGGTGAAGCCCTGCATGGGCATCTGTCTCGGCAACCAGTTGCTGGCACGTGCCGCAGGCGCCAAGACCTACAAGCTGAAGTACGGTCATCGTTCGCACAACCAGCCCGTACAGCAGGTGGGCACCACACGTTGCTTCATCACCTCGCAGAACCACGGCTATGCTGTCGACGACGCTACCCTACCCTCCGACTGGGAACCGCTGTTCGTGAACATGAACGACGGCTCCAACGAGGGCATCCGCCACAAACGGAACCCCTGGATGTCGGCGCAGTTCCACCCCGAGGCCTGTTCCGGCCCCGTGGACACGGAATTCCTCTTCGACGAGTTCGTGGCGATGTTAGAGGTGAGTGGAGAGAAGTCAGAGGTAAGAGATTACCCTTCACCTCTCACCTCTATCAAAAAGGTCCTTCTTTTAGGCTCGGGTGCCCTGAAGATTGGTCAGGCCGGTGAGTTCGACTATAGCGGTGCACAGGCGTTGAAGGCGCTGAAGGAAGAGGGCATCCATTCGGTACTCATCAATCCCAATATCGCCACGGTTCAGACCAGTAAGGATGTAGCTGACACGGTGTATTTCCAGCCCGTGACGCCCGAGTTCGTGGAGCGCGTCATCGAGAAAGAGCGTCCTGACGGCATCCTGCTGTCGTTTGGCGGTCAGACGGCCCTGAACTGCGGCGTGGA
>CACXAG010000117.1 GCA_902765585.1 uncultured Prevotellaceae bacterium | reverse complement strand
GTCGTATTCCTTGCCATAGCGGAAACGGTCTACGGTGAAGTCGGCCTGTAGGGAGTTCCTCTGCGTGAACTTATAGATGCCGCCAACGTTCCAGCGCAGTCCTTTGTAGCGCATCTCGTAGTCAGTGCCGCCCGTGATGTCAGAATTCGTGTTGGGGCGGTCAGTGATTTTGTACGAATAGTCCAAGCCTGCATTCAGTGCCAGTTGCTGATTGGGTGCAAAGGTGAATTTCTGACCGAGTAGGTTGGCCCGATAGCCCGTAAACAGGGGGGCCAGCGATGGCTGCGTCTCCGTGTCGGATCCCTTCACGTATCCCTTCACGTATTCCAGATCGTTGTTGCGGTAGCTGTCGGCTCGGTCATGGGTAAACGACGTGTATGAGCCGAATCCGTTCTTATAGACGTCCAGGTTGACACTTTCCGTCAGCACGCCATGCCCGCTGACGTTGGTAGCGTTGGTGACGCTGACGAGTGATGTGGCAGGCTGGTCGGTAATGATGTTGATGACACCGGCAATGGCATCGCTGCCATAGAGCGACGACGCCGCACCGTCGAGCACCTCGATACGCTTTACACGCGACATGTTGATACGGTTCAGGTCTACATTGTTCGAGATGTCGCCCGACAGTTTCTGACCGTTTATCAGTATGAGGATATACTTGTTGCCCAGTCCGTTCAGCCGCAGTTGCGACCCCATGCTGTTGGGGGCCATCGACACCTGTGGCAGCATTCGCGTCAGGGCACCGTCGAACGTCGTGATGCCCTGTTCGCGGATTTCCTGACTGGACAGAACGTGTACGGGTGTTGCGGTGCTCTTCAGACGTTGGTGATGGCCGGAGCCTGTCACCACCACAGGGTTCAGGTTATACGTGCGAGCTACTGTGTCGCTCCGCTCCATCTTGTGTATCTGCGAAAAAGCAACGTTCACGCACAGCATTGAAATAAGTAGAAAACATGTTTTCTTTATCATAAGAATTAAGGTTAAAATAACTTAGGGGATGATGAAATATAGCGACTCGCAGATGAGGACAAGCAGGATGCAGATAGGCAGCAGGACGGCGGCACGGCGCAGGCCGTCGACAAACGACTCATAGATGTCGGTGAGCGACGTGATGGTGCCTGCCACAATACCGTAGACGGCGGCAACTATCACCAGTCCGAAGGCTGTCAGGGGCACCAGACTGGCTGAGAACGGCGAAGGCCACAGCGTGCCGCTGGCAGAGAGCAGCACGGCGTGTGGCGCCAGCGCCATCAACAGCACTACCGCCACGTAGGCCGCAGCGAAAAGCAAGGCGATGAGGCGTGCACGACGGGAGCGGAACGAACGCGCTCCGCTGAGGATGCCGCTGCGGAGCACGATGCCGTAGGCCATGGCCAGCAGCAGCAGCCATACTAGCAGAGGCGTGGCCAGTAGGTCAGCGAAGTGGCCCAGGAAGAAGCGGATGCCCTCGCCGGAGAGCATGGACCGTATACCGCTCATGGGCAGGGCGGCACTCAGCACCCAGGAGCCCAGCACCAGCAGCAGCTGTGCCAGCACCAACCCCAACGCAATATGTGGAAGAAACCGTTTCAATCGTTATCCGGCATGAGGTTCTCGATATCGATGATGCCCAGTTCGATGGCACGTACGACCAGTCGCGTGGCATTGACACTCTCGCCGCCGGGGAACAGCTTCTTGACGAGCTCGTTCTGGCGCTTCTCCAGGCTCTTGACGCCGAAGGGCATGCCGCGCAGGTTGGTAATCTGCTCCTTGGTGTAGCCCAGTGCCAAGTGGCGCAGGAAACGCTCGTCGTATTCGTCTATCTCGTAGTCGATGAGTGCCTCCTGGCGTGACAGCTGCGACGAGACGACGCGCTTGAAGCGCTCGACGATTTTCTGCAGGATGGGTTCGTTGAACACCAGCTGCTTGCCCTCCATCACCGCCATGACGTCGCGGCGCGTCAGCAGTTCGCCGCTTTTGAGTATGATGCCGTCGGCTCCGGCGTCGAGGACGTCGACCCACAGCTTCTCGTTGAGTATCTCGCCGGTGAAGATGAGTATCTTGACCTGCTTGTACATCTCCTTCGTCTGGCGGCAAATCTCCACGCCGACGGTGGTGGAACCGCCCAGTCCCAGGTCGAGCAGCACCAGGTCGGGCTGCTGTTGCTTGATGAGCTTCCAGTAGGAGGCTTCGTTGTCGGCGGTGCCGATGACTTCAGCTTCAGGTATCTCGTTACGGATAATGCCTTCGGTGCCTTTGAGTTCGAGGGGCACGTCCTCGACGATAATAAGTTTAAACATCTTTTATTTATTTTAATTCTTCAATTCTTCAATTTTTCAATTCTTCCCTGCGGGGAGCGTCACCGTGATGCAGGTGCCGTCAGCGGTGATGCCGCAGCCTCGGCGGTGGGTAGCCTCGCCGATGTCGCGCAGAATTTGCCGGCAGCACAGGTAGTCGATGTCGGAGGGAGCCTTCGGACACTGCATGGCGTACACCAGGTAGTGGTCATCCTTGCGCTGGACGTCCACCTGCTGGGGTTTGAGGATGTCGGTGAGGAAGCGCAACATGTTGTCGTCGCCCAGCACGGGATGTCCGTAGTACTCGGTGCGGTGGACGTGCAGCTTCACCTGTTCCAGCTGCCGCATGGCCTGTTCGCTCAGGATGCCGTAGAGCTCGCGGTAGTAGCGCGTCACCTCGTCGAGCGATGCGATGTCGCCGCTGTCTACGAGCTGTCGGATGCGCGAGGGATAGTACATCGTCTCGTGCTTCAGCGTAGAGAGGCAGTTGTCCAGCACGTTGTTCACCACATGCAGCTTGTTCTCCTCGAGTTCCGTGCGCCGCAATTCGTCGTCAGCCATCTCGATGTCGGCCAGCTGCTGGCGCTCGCGGCGGTGGCGGGCGTAGAGCCGGTGGCGGTAGTAGAGCATGTAGTAGGCGGGCACGATGGCCAGCAGCAGCAGGATGAGCAGAATCATGGCGATGCGCTTGTTGACCTGCGACTGCTGCATCATGCGGCAGTAGTCCGCCAGCGTGTTGTCGGCAGACAGCTCCTTGAACAGTTGGGTGTACACCTTATTATTATATGCATAGAGCTGCCACTCGTGGAGTGCCAGGGCAGCCACGGCACTCTCGTTGCGGATGTCGAGGACTATCTGGTAGTTGACGTTGACGCTGTCGTGGTACCACTGGATTTCGGGCGGCGTCTGCGACGTGTCACCCTCGCGCATCATCAGCAGTTGGCCCTGGGGGTGCTGCTGGCGGTAGATGGCATTCAGGCACGCCCGGCAGGAATCGGCAAACAGCAACGTGCGCTGGTAGTCGCCATTGATGTTGCAGAAGAAGGCCGAGTCGGCGTAGATGTGGGCCTGACTCATGTAGTCGTGGGCGTGTAGAGGTAAGAGGTCAGAGGTCAGAGGTGAGAGAATGGTCAGAAGCAGGACGATGCGGCGGATGCCCTTGGGCAGTCGGAAGAAGAGGCGCGAGCCCCTACCCTCCTCGCTTTCTGCCGCTATCTTGCAGACGCTGAAGAGCTGGCTCATCTTGCGGTATTTCTCGATGATGCCGCGGCAGTTCATGAGTCCGAAGCCGTGGGAGCCGTGGGCACTGTCCTTGATGGTTTTGGTGTCAAAGAGGTGGGCCAGCTGTTCTTCGCTCATCCCCTGCCCCGTGTCCTCGACAGCTATCTCCACGTACGTGTCAGCTTCAGCGGCAGAGATGCCGACCTTCCCGCCTTGCGGGGTGAACTTGCGGGCATTGTCAGCCAGCGTGTTCAGCATAAAGAGCGTCAGCACGCGGTCGGCCTTGACGACGGCATCGGTTGGCGTCACCTGCAGTGTGATGCCCTGCATGTCGAAGGCTTTCTGTCCGCGGGTAATGATGTCGAACAGGGGCTGCAGCGGAAAACTCTCGATGTGGAGGCTGAGTTCGCCCTGGCGCAGCTGAATCCACTGCGTCAGCAGGTTGTTCTGCGCGTTGATCATGTCCGTCAGTTCGCGGATGTAGTCCAGGCGCTCGGTGTATTTTTGTTTCTCTAGACCATCTAGACCATCTAGACCATCTAGATTTTCTAGATATTTCACCTCATGGAGGATGCGGTCGATGAAGGGTGTGATGCTGTTGACCAGCGAAATCTTGGCGCGCTGCTCCAGATGGCGGCGTTCCGACTTCTCCACGCTCAGGTGGCGGCAGCGCAACTCGTCGGTTTTCTGCTCCAGCACGTCGTCCAACTGGTGGTCATCCTGTTGGCGCCGGTTCTGGCGGTTGAAGAGCCACAGCAGGAACACCAGCATCAGAATGGCTGCCAAGACGGCTATGAGCATCCAGTTGAGCTGCATCGACGACTTGTCGTACTGGGCGGCACGCGCTTCCAGCTCGCGGTCCTGGCGCGTCTGTTCCTGCACGTCCAGATAGAGGTTGCGGTTGTGGTCGCTGGCGGGCTTGTCGTTCAGGGCGGCATAGACCACGCTGAGCTGTTCGCGGATGCTGGCAACGAGGTCGGGAGCCTGGTAGATGGCGGTGTCTGCCAGTGCCTGCTGCAGGTGTTCCAGCGCCACCACGTCGTCGCCCATGGCATGGTAGCACGATGCCAGCGTGCGGTGAGCACCGGCTATCTGGTAGATGTCGCCATAGTCGCAGAAGATGTCGAGCGCCTCTGCTGCCAACAGCGTGTCGCCGGTATGTTCGGCCAGCGCCTCCTTGGCCTGTGCCTCGAAATAGGGATAGTGGAACCGCTGGGCGACGGTCAGACAGCGGCTCAGGAAGTCCATCTCCTCGTTGTAGATGTCTTCAGGCGTGCCCTCGGTGATGATGCCGCCTGCACCGATGTTGTAGAGGTAGTTCAGGTATTGTGCCGTGTCGCGGCGTACCTCGTTGGGGTCAATGGCTTGGAGGGCCTCGATGGACTGGCGTTCCAAGCCTACATAATAATAATAGGTGGAGTTGACAATGGCAAACTCCGATTCAGCATAGCGCAGGCGCTGCTGCTGACGGGGTGTCAGCTGGTTGCGCTCCTCGTCGATGCGGAGCATGCTGTTCAGGGCATGTTCACGGAAGTCGTGGAATTCCTTGTTGCGCGAACGGCGCTGGCACAGGCGCATCTGCTGCACATAGCATACGAGGAGTTCCAACTGATTGTCGGTGAGTGCCGGAATAGCACCAAGCAGGGTGTCAGCCCGATGGTATTCCATGCGTGCGATGGCAGCAAAAGCCAGGTTGTTCAGAGCTTCGGCAGAACCTTCGGCTGCCGCAGCATAATACTGGACGGAATCAAGATTGCGATAGTGATAGGCGTATGAAATAGTATTCAGCTTGTCCACCGCCTGCCTATCTGGCGATGAACAAGCTGAAAGAAGAAAAAGACCCAGTACAGCCAGAAGCCATACTGAGTCCTTTAGTGTTATCGTCTTATGCGCGAGCCTTAGCACAGTATCCGAGTGCCTCCTTGCACTTGTCGGTGACATACTGCCAGTCGCCGGCCTTCACCTTGTCGCTGGGGAACAGCTTCGAACCCATGCCGACGCAGAAGACACCAGCCTTGAACCACTTCGTCAGGTTCTCCTCCTCGGGAGCAACGCCACCCGTCACCATGATCTTCGACCAAGGCATGGGAGCCATCAGGCCCTTGATGAGGTTCGGACCAACCACGTCGCCAGGGAATACCTTGGTGAAGTCGCAACCAACCTCCTGAGCCTTGCCAATCTCTGACGGTGTCAGGCATCCGGGGCAATAGGTCACGCAACGACGGTTGCAGACAATAGCGATGTCGGGATTGAACAGCGGACCAACCACGAAGTTGGCACCCAGCTGGATGTACAGAGCAGCGGTGGGGGCATCGACTACAGAACCTACGCCCATAGCCAAATCGGGACACTCCTTGTCGGCCCACTTCACCAGTTCACCGAAGTTCTCGTGAGCGAAGTCGCCACGGTTAGTGTACTCGAAAGCACGAACACCACCCTCGTAGCAAGCCTTAATAACGTTCTTGCAGGTCTCAAAATCCTTGTTGTAGAAAACAGGAACCATAGGTGCCTCGGCAATCTTTGCCATCACCTTAAACTTATCAAACTTTGCCATAATTCTTATCTTTGAACGCGACCATTAGCATTACCGCCTGCGAGAGACTCAACCTCGTCAACACCCACCAGATTGAAGTCACCATTGATGGTGTGCTTCAGGGCAGAAGCAGCCACAGCAAACTCCAGAGCCTCGCCCTGAGTCGGCTTGGTCAGCAGACCATGAATCAGACCACCAGAGAAAGAGTCGCCACCACCTACGCGGTCGATGATAGGATTGATTTCGTAACGCTTTGACTGATAGAACTCCTTACCATCGTAAATCAGAGCCTTCCAGCCGTTGAAGGTTGCAGAGAAGCTTTCACGCAGGGTAGAAACCACATACTTGAAGCCGAACTCCTGCATCATCTGCTTGAAGATGCCCTCGTAACCAGCAGCATCGGTCTGACCACCCTCTACGTCAGCATCGGGCTTGAAACCAAGGCAGAGCTCAGCGTCTTCCTCGTTGCCGATACATACGTCAACATACTGCATCAGCGGACGCATGATAGAGATAGCCTTCTCACTGGTCCACAGCTTCTTGCGGAAGTTCAGGTCGACACTGACCGTCACACCATGACGCTTGGCAGCCTCGCAAGCGAGCTTTGTCAACTCAGCAGCCTTGTCGGAGATAGCAGGTGTGATACCACTCCAGTGGAACCAGGCAGCACCCTCCATGATAGCATCGAAGTCGAAGTCCTTGGGATCAGCCTCGGCAATAGAGCTGTGAGCACGGTCGTAAATCACCTTCGAAGGACGCATTGAGGCACCAGTCTCAGCATAGTACAGACCTACGCGGTCACCACCACGGGCAATGAACTGCGTGTTGACACCATAGCGACGGAGTGCATTCACTGCAATCTGACCAATCTCGTGCTTGGGCAGCTTTGATACGAAGTAAGCCTCGTGACCATAGTTAGCCACGCTGACAGCTACGTTAGCCTCACCACCACCGGGGATGATGCGGAATGACTCACTCTGAATGAAACGGTCGTTGCCCATGGGCGACAGGCGGAGCATAATCTCGCCTAAAGTTACAATTTTTGCCATTTGTTTTAGTATTACAAGTTATAAATGATGTTTGCAATTTGGCTACAAAGTTATAACATTTTTTCGGAACGACAAAATATTCTTTCAAAAATAATCAGAAAACCTCCGTAAACGTTTAACACCTCCCTCTTCCCCCATACACGCGGAAAGCCGGGAATGCACATCCGCATCCCCGGCTCTCCATATCCGTTATATCCGTGTTCGTATTCTCTCTCGCGCCCTATAAATTCGTGGAATTTGTGAAATTCGTTGTCGAAAAGAATTACAGGTTCTGGATAACTCCCCGTCCAATCCCCGTTAACTTCTCCATTTGCCTGATCGACGCCCCGTTCTGCAAGAGCTGCTTGATGGTCTTCAGTCGTTCGTCCTTCGGGAACGCATTAAACTCCGTCCACGTCGTGGCCGTCGTCATCAGCCGTATCATACTCAGCACCTGCGTCTCCGTCGGCTTTGGTGTCCGGTACTCCTTCGGTTCCAGGCACTTCGTCCCTTCCGGCAACGGCTTGCTCAGCAACGCCCGCCACTGTTCACACGTCAGATTCCGACAAGCATCCGGCTTCTCGCATACCCTGGGCAAGTCACTTCCCAACCCCACATACTCATGCCAGCTGCTCCACGCCCACTCGTCCAACGTCTCCGTAATCAATTTCTGCGCTTTCTGCTCTTTCTGCGGGACAACTATCGCCTCCTCAATCAATTTCTGCGCTTTCCTGCGGGACCTCTTCATTCTGCGGGACCTCCCCTTTCTGCTTTTTCTGCTCTTTCTGCGGGACACATAACCCCAGTCTCTGCGGTTCCTGGTGCACGTACCGCATCACCACCTCCATCCGCTCCTCGTCATTGATCGCTTCACTATAGTACCGCCTGCGATATAGCGGGCCATAGCTGTTGTACTTATTCGAGTAATATCGCGAGTACAACTGCGAGATGCTCTGCATGATGGCACTCACCTGGTATTTCTCCTCCTTCACAATCAGTCGGAACTGACTCGGAGTCAGGCAGTAGGCATACGTATGGAAATACGGCCTGTTCGGCTCGTCATCCTCCACCCATGCCTCTTTCATCAGCCTGCCCAGCTGTTCCACAAACACCTGATAGTCCTCCTCATCGTGGAACAACTCATTGTGCCCAG
>CACXAG010000116.1 GCA_902765585.1 uncultured Prevotellaceae bacterium | reverse complement strand
GCGTCGCGATAGGCCACCCAGTCGATGCCCTTGAAGTCCTGCAGCAACTGATCCCACGTTGTGAAGTGGATAGTCTTCATCGGGTCGCGACTCTCCACCTGGTTCAGCTTCTTGACGCCAATCCTGTGCTCGATGGCCCATTCTGCCTCCATCATGCGCTCAGCATCGGCATCGCTGTTGCCCACCATCTTCAGAAAATCTTTATACAGACTCTTCTTGGCAGCCACTTCGGCCTGCTGCTGTTCGTTGGGCTCAGCATAGTATTCCTGTGCCAACGACGCACCACCATGAGAGACATACATCATAAGGGTTGATGAGTTAAAGGGATTCATCGTCAGACCCATACCGTAAGGGGCGGTGTTAAAGCCCTTGGCATCGAGTTCAGCCATCACCTTCATAGCCTCTTCGCGGGTCTTGATACTGCGTATCTGCTTTGTTGCGGCCCACGCTGTCCATGTAGAGGCGGTAGAGGGAGCCAATCTTCTGTCCGTCGCTGCCTTGTGGCAGATCCTTCTTGTCGGCATACTTCATGATCAGCGCATTGATGCGCAGTTCGTTCTGCTTATACAGATCGATGAAAGCACCGTTCATCGGGTACTCCTTGTCAATCGGGTTGTTCTTCAACCAGTTGCCTACGGCATACTGCCAGAAATCGTCACCAGGTTTCACACTCTCATCAAGATTCGCTCTAAAGTTCTGTGCCATACCTGCCATACTCACGAAAGCGAGGGCTACGGCAATCATCAGTTTTTTCATTTTATTAATAGTTTTAGTAAATACATAACATTACAGCGTGTAAAGATACAGCAAATATTTGTCAAGAACCATGTTTTTCTTCATCATGAGCACTCATGTTCTTGATAAAAAGATTGACAAGATGCTTCAAGAAGAAGGTATGTCTGACTGCATGACGCGCATTGTTTGCTAATGAACTCTTGTTGCCGGATGGTTTAGCCGCCTCTGCTTCTGCCACTTGCTGTTCGCGCTGGTCGATCTTAGCACGGAAGCTCTCTGAAGCGTGATTATATAGGAACGTGTAGCATGGCACAGCAGCCTTCATAATATAAGGTGTGAGGAAGGTGGTCACCACACTGGCTGCCACGATGATGGGGTAGATGATGGGATTGAGAACCCCCAGACTTGTACCCAGTCCAGCGATGATGAATGAGAACTCGCCAATCTGCACAAACGAGAAACTGGTCAGCATGGAGTCGCGCATCGTCTGACCGCCCCACCAGCAACCCAAGGTAGCAAAGAGAATCATTCCGATGATAATGACCAGGCTGACATAGACGATGCTCACCCAGTATTCCGCCAATGAAGCCGGATCAATCATCATACCCACAGAGATGAAGAAGATAGCTGCAAAGACATTCTTCAGCGGTGTCATCAGTTTTTCGATACGATGCGACTCCACTGTCTCGGCAAGGATAGATCCCATCACGAAAGCACCGAGTGCACTGCTGAACCCTGCTTCCTCTGCCGTCAGCACCATACCCAGGCACAGACCCAAGGCGAGGATGATAAGCGTCTCGTCATTCAAATGATTTTTCACTTTGCGTATCAGTGTCGGTATAATCAGTATTCCGCAGACAAACCATGCCGCGAGCGTAATGGCCAAATCGACGACCTTGCCGGCCAACTCGGCACCCTCGAACTGATGGCGGATGGCTATACTGGAGAGCAATACCATCAGAACCACAGCCACCACATCCTCCACGATGAGGATGCTGGTCGCTCCCTTGACGAAACGCGCCTTACTCAAACCTGCCTCGTCAATGGCCTTCATCACGATAGTGGTGCTCGACATACAAAGCATGCCCGCCAGAAACAGAGAGTTGACCATGTCAAAATTGGCATCCCATCCCACGAGGTAGCCTAAGAGCATCATGCCCACGATGATTGTCAATGCGCCTACGGCTGCCACCTTGCCGCTGCTGATGAGATTCTTCAGGCGGAACTCCAGACCGATGCAGAACAATACAAACAGCACGCCGATGTCGCCCCATGCCTTCACATTGTCTGCATTCACAAGGGCCTCGCCAAACAGATTAGGGCCTACCAGCACACCAGCCACGATATAACCCAGCACCACTGGCTGCTTTAACAACTTAAACAGAATACTGACTACAGCTGCTGTAATCATCAAAATGTATAAATCTTGTACCATAATTATAATATATTTTAATTAACGACTAATAATACTCTTATTTGTCAATAGTATCACACCCAGCGTCATGCATTCTGCAACTGGAACGGCGAGCCACATGCCTTGTGGATAAATGAAGATAGGCATCAGGATAAATGCCGGTACAAGGAATACCAGACCCCGGAACAGCATACATAGCGTAGCCCGGGTGTTCTGTTCGGTGGCTTGAAAATAGCCGATAATGGCCACATTCATAGCAAAGAATATGGCAGAATAAGAGAACAAAGGAAGTCCGCTCATGGCAATCTCACAGGCTTTCGTGCCTGCTTGCAGGAAAAGACTGACAAGTGGCTTGGTACACAAGGTGAGAAACATTGTTGCCAATACACCACAGACGGTAGCGGTACTGAAGCTCACCCTGAAGGCTCTTCGCACACGGTAGCGGTTGCCTGCACCATGATTGAAACTGATGATAGGCTGGGCTGACTGTGCCACCGCATTGTTGACCATGAACACGATAGGATACAGATAGCAGGCTACACAGAAGGCGGCTACGCCATCTTCGCCCAATTCCCGCATAAAGACGTAGTTGCCGGTAAGCAACATCATGGACATGGCCAGTTCTCCCAGCATAGAGGAAAAACCACTACGAGCCATATACCCCACATTGCGTGCTGTCAGATAAAGACTGGTACGGCTGAGCTTTAGTCTGAATAACCTGACGGTCTTTGCACGGAAGAACATATACCAGACCACCATTCCTGCGGCAGCGGCGCAGCTGATCGATGATGCGATGCCGCTACCCGCAATACCCATCTGCATCGGGAACACAAACAGCCAGTCCAGAAAGATGTTCAGTAAGCCGGGAAAAATCTCTAACGAGGCTGCAAACTTGGGTGATCCGTCAAGTCTGATGACGAAGGTGCCAATCATCTGGATGACGATGCAGATACAGCCAGGAAGAATGGCGAGAAGATAAGCCTGACATAATGGCAACAGTGCATCACTGCTTCCCAAAAGTCGCAAGAAAGGTATGCGGAAGAGAAAAACAGCAAGAGTAATGATGACCATCAGCAGCGTAGCCACGTCGAAGGCTTGGGTGATATTGATATTGGCGGCCTTGTTGTTGTTCTGTGACAGATGGATGCTTGCCACAACCGACACACCCACACCGAACATCAGTGCAAGGCCCGTCGTGATCAAAAACAATGGCGAGACAATATTGATGGCTGCCAGCGCATTGCTTCCCACTCCTTGTCCGACGAATATACCGTCTGCAACAGTAAAGAGGGATGCAAACACCATAGACAACAACGTAGGATAGAAGATGCTGTTAAACAGTGGTTCAATCCTCGTCTTTCCAAAGTCTATACTGTCTCTTTCCTTGTCTTTGATCTTTTTAGTCATAATTATCTATTTTGCCATATAGGCTGCGACACGCTTTGCTACGTTGTCCTGGAGGTACTTTTTTTAGGGGTTGTACTTATTTATATTTTTATTAGCTTTACATTTTGTAAAGATAAGCAATTCTTTCCAAACCGCCAAATCTTAAAAGTTTCAAATTTCACTTTTTGTTTATTTTGCAACAAAAATTGCATATTTTGCTACTCCATTCACGCATTTCCAACATCAATTCACGCATTTTCAACATAGAATGGATCAGTATAAGACAGCCTGTCTTTTAGACAAGCACCGCCTGTTGTTAAGAGTCATAAGGCTTCATGCTCAAAACAACAAAGCTTTGTGTTCAGAGCAACAAGGCTTCGTGCTCTGAACAACAAGGCTTCATAATTAATGGAATGGATCTTATTACTGCTCCAAGTTATACTTCAATAACAACTCTCTGAATGCTTTTGCTTCATCTGACTCTTTGACGTCCTTTTCAGCTCCAAGCATCCGAGCCGTCGCATGGTCTCTCAGTTCAAAAAACCTGTGAGCCTGAGGTGTCCAATACAAGTACTCGTATGCGTGAGGAACTCCGGGTTCTACATAGAGTTCTGTAAAGATACCGGCCTCCATCAGCTTCTGAGCGTATGACATGTCTTCATCGCAGAAAAGATCAAGGCTGCCGACAATCATGAAAGTCTCAGGCAATCCCTTCAGCTGCTCAACGGTTGCCACTGCCGGTGAGAAATAGATCATCTCCTCATCAGTAAGCTCCTTGTCCTGGCCTTCCATCAGTTTTCCCCATCCAAAGACGTTGTTCTCCTTTGTCCAGACACAATGTCCGGCATATTCATTCTTGTAGATATCCTTTTCACCGCCGGTACGGTAGTCAAGCATGGGATAGATCAGCACCTGACCCTTCAGGGGAACCTTTCCCTTATCCTTGTTATAAAGAGCCAGACGTGCGGTCAGTCCACCACCGGCGCTTTCTCCCTCAATGACGATATTATCCGGATCCACATTCAGTTCACCCGCATGCTCGTATGCATAAAGAAGTCCTACATATACTTGTTCAAGCTCCATGGGATATTTGTAAGAAGGCTCCAGGGAGAGTGTATAGTCAGGAGCAATCACTGTGGCACCGCTCCCATCTGCTACGCCCTGTATTTTGGGCTCATCCATGCTTACATTGCCAAAATGATAGCCACCGCCGTGAATGAAATAGACAAGCGGAGTCTTCTCACCCTCTTTGTAATTTGACGGGCGAAAGACATACATGTTTATCTGCTCATTCCCTACAACAATGGTCAGTTTCTCAGCGTTTTCGGGCTCTTTTCCCTCTACGGCCAAATCCACATTTGATGTTCCCACAGGCACCGTGATGCCATCAATCAGTTCATATCCTTTTGCCAGGAGATTTGCGCTTTTCGTTTTCATATTTTCATTCCTTTTTTATTTCATTTTCTTTCCACCAATATACACCTCACTCGGCATGTTGTGACTGAAGCCTTCATGCTCTGCCGTCAGCAGGTCGTTGTCGAATACCAGGAAGTCTGCATCCTTGCCTGCCTCGATAGAGCCCTTGGAGGCTTCGATGCCGAGCTGCTTGGCACCGTTGATGGTATATCCCAGCATCATTTCCTCAATGTTCATTTTCTCCTTGGGAGAAGGATATTCTGCATCAACTCTGACCCTTTCAGGGGCGTTCACCTTTTCGTTGATAAATCGCGTCATGCCGACTTCCATACCAAGATAGGGACTCCAGGTCGCAAAATCACCATAGATGATGTTATCGCTTGAGAAAGTCACATTGGCACCGGTGTTCCACATCGTCTTGCTGCGGTACATTTTGTTCGCACGCTCCTCACCCAGCAGACTTGCCCATACCTCCATTGGATTGCCGCCCGTACATCCGGCATGCCACCAAGGCGTGTAATTGGCTGTAACACCCAACTTGGCAAAGCGGTCCATATCAGCGTCATCCTGGATTTCCAGATGCGCACAGGTCGCCTTCACACGGAATTTGTCGCCAAGTTCCTTTCTGGCCAGCTCTACGCCGTCGAGTACAGTGCGGGACGAACGCTCGCCTACGGTATGTGCATGGAAGTCCAGTCCTGCCTCGTTGAGCAACTTCATCACCTCTGCCATCTCCTCCTTGTTGTAGGTGGTACCACCTCTCTTGTTGGTATCTATATAGGGGGTGACCTGGGCAGCCGTCTCGATTCTCAAGGTGCCGTCCATGAATACCTTAAAGGTATGCACATTCAGGTGCTCGCTGTCGAACTTCTGGCGGAAGCGCTTTACATCTTCCACCACTTCCTTCGTCTTCTGGGGGTTGGTGAGCGCAATGCTTCCGTCGATTAAAACCGGCAGCTTGCCCTGCTTGTCCAGCTCGTACAGACGTTCATAGATGCGTTCGTGGAGTGCCTCGCCCTCAGGAAAACCTGCATCGAAGACAACAGTCACACCTGCCTTTACAGAATAGTCTATCCAACGCAGAAGCTCTGCATCGATCTGCTCATCTGTCACTTCTAAATCATCGAAGAGCATGTGCCAGCCCGACGACTCGAAGGCATTGCCCGTCACATGACCGTCTTTACGTACATAATAACTGAGTTCAGGCACACGATCGGGAGTCTCGTCGGTAATGCCGTGCCTGTCAAGTACCTTGGAATTCACCCAGACGCTATGGCCTTCACCCTCTAAGATCAAGACTTCGGCATCGGGACAGATGGCATCGAGGTCTTCCTTGACGATGTCATCCCCATTCAGGTATTTACGCTCTAAGATAAATCTGTGACGTTTCAAGCCCGGATTGTTCTTGATGCTTTCAGCCATAAAGTCCAGGGCTTCCTTTTTGCTGGAGCAAAAGATGTACTCACCCGGATCCATATAGGCGAATCCGATGCTTGTGGTCACATGAACATGGGTGTCGATAATGCCTGGCATGATGAATTTGCCACCCAGGTCGGTGACCTCTCCCTCATAAGCAGAAAGGCCTGCCTCGTCGCCTACATAGACAAACTTACCGTCCTTCACTACCAGAGCGGTTGCCTGAAGATTGTTCTTGTTTGCAGTAAAAATCTTCGCGTTCTTAATAATCTGATCTGCTTTCATTCTCATTATTTCAATTTTAGGAGTTAATATTTAAAAGTTTTCTGCAAAGTTAACAATTATCCATGAAAAAACAACCCTTGAAGTCCATTGACATCAAGGTTTTGTAAATTTTGAAACAATTTTTGTATATTTTGAAAGTCGGGCCGTCAATCACTCGGCCGTATTGCGCATCCAGGCTGTTACAGTCTGTCCCATCCGCTGCTTGAAAGCGAGGCTGAAAGTACTGTAACTTCGGTAGCCACTGTCATGGGCAAGTTGTTGGGCAGTGATGGAGCGCTCCGCTGCAACAGCCTCACGATAGAGATTGATGAAATGATTGATGCGCAGTTCGTTAATATAGGCATTGTAAGTGATGCCTTCATGGATTAAATAGTTGGTAAGATAAGTGCGATTAGTACCAATGGCGTGGGCTAACTGAGAGAGAGTAAGGTCGTGCTGTAGATAGAGTTGCGTGTCTATGCAATACTTCTGCAGCAATGGTCCAATGTTGGCGGTGGGAACCTTTTGGCTTACGTCGCTTTCCCGTTTGGCGGGAATACTCAAATCTATAGGTTGGCTTTCTGGTTGTTGTGAGAGGCTCAGGTCGCTTAGCGTCTCGACTCGCCACAAGAGATAGCAGATAAGTACTAAGATGATCATCTGCATGGCATATTGGTAAACCGGACCTTCGCTGGTAAACACATAGACAGCGAACACCAACATCATGCTGGCCAGTACCACGAAACTCTGCCATACCTCCTTGTGTTCCAGGTCGGCATAGTTATCGCGCAGCCAACGACCATATTGTCTCAATGCGCGCACCATATATATAATTAAGCCTATGCTCATCAACAGGGAATAGACATATACTATCGGCAGAAAAGCATAACTACGAGTGGAAACGCAGAATATCGCTATTATAACAAATGGTGCCATTATCGCGGCAACAGGCCACAGCGGTCGCCTGCGGTCTTGCAGCATAACGAGCAATACGATGATCGCCACAGGAAATAATGTCATACTGTCAAGCAATCCGCCTATAAGGTCGGTCATCATAATATCCCCGCCTGAGGAAAGGAAAAAGATCGGCATATACCACAGGTGATTCAAAGCGAGGATCGCAAAAAAGGCTGCAGTCCATCGGCGCAGGCGTGCTGGCGGCGTAATGTCAGGGGCAATAGCGTTGGCTCGACGGAACAGCAGATAACAACTGGCCAGCATGGCCATAGCTGTCACTACTGCATAAAGCATAATAAATAGCGTATCTTGCCGGATCTGATCGTACATCACTTTATTTACGTTTGACACTGCAAATATACATAAAAAGATCATGGGGGTCGGTTCTACTGATCATTTTTTACGTTGAAAATTTGGATGTTGAATCATGGGGAGTTAAGAACGATGTGTAATACAGAAACTTCAAAA
>CACXAG010000115.1 GCA_902765585.1 uncultured Prevotellaceae bacterium | reverse complement strand
GACTACCCTGGCGGCATCACCAACAACAAGTACCTGGCCCGCATCGACTGGAACATCCACCAGAACCACCACCTGGCCGTCCGCTTCAACCACACTAACAACTCGAAGTACAGTCCCCCCAGTGCCACCTCGCGTGACGTCGGCGGTCTGTCACAGTCCTGCGTAGGTGTAAGCTCTATGGCATTTGCTAACTCGTTCTACGGTCAGGACAACAAGGTGACCACCTTCTCGTTCGACCTGAACAGCCGCTTTGGCCAGAACATCTCCAACCAGTTGCTGGTGACCTATTCTGACATCGACGACCCGCGTAGCAGCAATTCGTCCGTATTCCCCATGATTGACATCATGAAGGACGATGACCCCTACATGACGTTAGGCTATGAACTGTACACCTATAACAACCGCGTGCAGAACACCATCCTGACCATCAACGACAACTTCGCCTACTACCTGGGCAACCACAAGATTACGGCCGGTCTGAGCATCGAGCACCAGATGGCCCTCAACAACTACATGCGTCAGGGTACGGGCTACTACCGCTATGCCAGCATGGAAGACTTTATGAACGGCGAGGCACCCATTGGCGTGGCCTTAGCCTACGGCTATGACGGCGAGACCAATCCCTCGTCAAAGGTTCGCTTCAACCAGTATGGCCTCTATGCACAGGACGAATGGAACATCCTCGAGAACCTGAAGCTGAACTACGGTATCCGCTTCGACAACATCTCATTCTATAACGACGACCTGAAGGCCAACCCGTTGCTGGCCAGCATCGACTTCGGCGGACGCCACCTCGACGTAGGCTCATGGCCTAATTCCAACATCCAGATTTCGCCACGTATCGGATTCTCGTGGGACGTCTTTGGCGACCACTCCATCAAGCTGCGCGGCGGTACGGGTCTCTTCGCAGGACGTCTGCCCCTGGTGTTCTTCACCAACATGCCGCAGAACTCCGGCATGCTGCAGAACCTGGTGTACGCCAGTGCCAAGGACTCACGCCTGGCTAACTTTGCCGGAGGCCTGACCACCGACATTGACCAGATCCGCGAAAAGTTAGGCGCTCCCTATAGCCAGAACGAAAACGGCATCGTGCCCACCTCCGTGGCCGGTATCGACAAGGACTTCAAGATGCCGCAGGTATGGAAGTCCAGTATCGCCATCGACTATCAGGTGCCCGTCAACTTCCCGCTGACCGTCACCGGTGAGTTCACCTATACCAAGAACATCAATGCCGTCAACCTGGACAACTACAACGTCAAGCCCATTGACGACACCTGGCAGCGCATGACTGGAGCCGACGACCGCTACATCTATCCTTCCGACTACCGTTACAATCCTTCCTATACCGACGTTGACGGCTCTACCAAGACGTTCACCAAGGACGCCTGCGTGCTGACCAACAACCATAAGGGTTATGGCTGGACGGCTAACATCACCGTGAATGCAGAGCCCATCAAGGACCTCTACATCATGGCCGCCTACACGCATACCGTCAACAAGGAGGTTACGGGTATGCCCGGCTCCAACGCTTCGTCGGCATGGAACTACCTGCACACCGTCAACGGTCCTAACGTCATCGAGGTGCGCAACTCGTCGTTCGTTACGCCCGACCGCATCATTGCCAACATCAGCTACAAGTATGGCAAGGACCACTACTCGCTGTTCTATAGCGGCTACTCAGCCTCAGGCTACAGCTACTGCTACGCCAACGACATCAACGGCGACGGTCTGGCCTACGACCTGATGTATATCCCGCGTGACGACTCGGAGATTAAGTTTGCCACCGACGATGACCGCATCCGCTACTGGAACTTCGTCGAGCAGGACGACTACCTGAAGCACCACAAGGGCCAGTATGCCGAGGTCTACGGCGCTCGCGCTCCCTGGGTACACACCTTTGACTTCAAGTGGGCTCACGACTTCGACCTGAAGATTGGCAGTACCAAGCACAAGCTGCAGCTCATCGCCAACGTCGAGAACATCGGCAACCTGCTCAACTCCAAGTGGGGCGTTGCCCAGCAGATTCCCGGCACCAGCAACAACATGTTCAAGGTTCTCAGCGTCGCCAATGCTGCTGACGTGAAGAAGGGTGCCCAGCCCATCTTCCGCATGGCTACCGACTTGGAGAAGACTTGGGACTACATCCACAGCTACGGTCAGTGCTGGCGCCTCCAGCTCGGCGTGAAGTACTACTTCAACTAATAGCCCTGACAATAGAAATGCAAGAACGGCCCCGTGTTACAACGGAGCCGTTTCTTTTTTATACTCAGGTTTCTTGCAGGCGGTGCAGGTGACAGAGCAGTAGTTTGCCGTCGCCATCGCGCAGATGCATGCCGTTGCCCTGACAGTAGCGGAAGTACTTGCAGTCGGCACACTCGCCTGTGCGCATCCATTCCCGATGCCGATAGGCGGCATAGCGGTTCTCCCAGACCTCCATGAAGTCGTCTTTGTAGATATTCCCCTGATGGTAGTCGGCGCGGATGCTGGCACAGGCGGCAATGGAGCCGTCGGCCATGACGGAACCTACCGTCACACCCGCCTGACAGGCGAACAGACGGTTGCGCACCTCACCCTCGTAATTGCCCAAGAAGCCCTCGCAGCCATAGTCAGCACGGATGCGACCTTCCTCGCGTACCTTATTTATATAGTCAAAGACCCCACGGAACTCCTCGTTGGTCAGCCGCATGTCGGGATCGAGGGCAGCACGGCCCACGGGAAAGACGGTCAAGAGCCGCCAGCGCTTCACGCCCTTGGCAATGAGGAACTCCTTGATAGCATCGAGCTTGGGATAGTTGCGACGGTTGACGCAGGTGACGATGTCGAAGACGAAGCCCTCGGTGGCTACGAGCATGTCGATAGCCTGACTCACCATCTGGAAACTCTGGTCGTTGCCACGCATCCAGTTGTGGTCTTCCTCCAAACCGTCGAGGCTGATTGCCATCGTGTGAATGCCAGCCCGTAGGAGTCCCTGCCAGCGCTGGGGCGTGAGGTGCAGGGCATTGGTCACCAAGCCCCAAGGGAAGCCTTTCTCATAGATGGCCCGTCCGCACTCCTCAATGTCGCGGCGCATCAGCGGTTCACCGCCAGAGACCACGACGAACACCTTGTGAGGGTCAGTCTTCCTGGCGATGCTGTCGAGCACCCGCAAAAAATCCTCCTTGGGCATGTCGCGGCTCTCGGCTTTCATCTTACAGTCGCTGCCACAGTGGCGGCATTTCAAGTCACAGCGCAAAGTGCACTCCCAGAAGAGTTGCCTCAGGGGGTGCTCCTTGCGGATGCTATTCTCCTTCTGTCGCCACAATTCGAGGGCCAGTCGCTTCTTGAGCGTCAGCGGTGTTGCCTTCATTGCTTCTTCTTCAATTTGACGTCGGTAGTCAATTCGTACTTACCACTATACCAGTGGTTGTCTCCCTCGCCCACCTTCACTGCCTTATTGAAGTCAACGTCAAGGGTGTCGCTGAGGAACTCACCGCCATTGGCCTCGCCGTCGATGTCCTCAAGTACAATCTTGACATCAGACCTGGCCATTCCTTCGTACTTCAACTCGTAACGACCCGATTCATCTGTCTGACCGGAGCTGATTTCACCTGTATATACACCAGCCTCTGTCTTGCTAATCATCTTTGCCGACGTCTGGATGTTCTTCACAGGCATGCCTGCCTCGTCCGTCACCTGACCTTTCAGGATATAGTCAGCACTCGGGGTGCCATACAAACAAATAATAGTGTCATCATACGATGACGAACACCCATAGCCCAACACCGACAGCAGGGTTGTCAACACAGCGTTGTACCAACGGTTCAATCTTACTTTCATCTTTACTTTTTCTTTTTTTGTTGTGATTTACGTTTTTCGTTGTTCTATAGCCTAAACGTAAACCATCGTCATTCCTTCTACCCAATCAGAAGAAAATAACGTACTTTAACTTTTTTACAACGTCATTCAGCATCGTCGCGTACAAAATCCGGACGTGCATCAGGGGCTTCCGTCAGCACTGTCACATTATCAAAGTGGACGTTACGGGTGTGGCGCAGATAAAAGCCCTTGGCAGGCAGGTTGCCCCACATCGTGGCCTCTGGGTAGGCTTTTTCTTTCTCGTCGGCTATCGCTTCATTGATGGCTGACAGGTCGCTGGCTTTCACACCGCCCTGATGATGGATGGAGATATTCGAGAGCCACACGTTGCGTACAGGGTAGCCCTTCAGTCCCGTGATGGAACAGCCTACAGGTCCGGCATGACAAATCTGGAAGTTCTCCAAACGAATGCCGTCAATGCTTCCCACATGGTCGACAGGAATCAATTCGGTAATGGTATCGTCGTTGCCTTTTCCGCTCAACGTCCCCCCTGCTTCCCTTAGCCGGTAGCCTCTTCCACGGTTGCCCAAGCGTATAAAGATGGGCGACTCGGTGCCCTCAACGGTGAAGTCCGCTGCGCTGACATTCTCCAGCACGCCGCCGTCTACGATTTCCAATGAGAGCGCCGAGGTGCCTGTCCACTGTCCGAAGAACTTTTCCTGCTGGTCGTCGCTGGGCTTCACCACGATACCTGAGATATTGATGTTACGGAACCCGCCGTTGGTCTCCGTGCCTAATTTCACGGCGTTGCAATGACTGGAAATGACGCAGTCGCTGATGCGGATATGCTCGCAGAGGCGCGGCGAGGTCGATTTCAGGGTGATGCCGTCGTCATCGCTGTCAGCCATGATACCCTTCACGATTACCTCGTGGCAACCGTCAATGTCCAGCGCGTCGTTATTGTAGTTGTTGCGGTTGAACACCTTGATGTCCTCAATCCTCACTCGGTCGCAGGCAAGGTAGTGCTGCATCCAGCAGCCGGAGTTCCTGAGCGTGACGTCCTTGACGGTGATATCCTGGCTTTGGATAAACCGTATCAGGTGCGGACGTGTGATGCCCTCGTCGTTCCAAGACAGTTTCTTGAACGAACGACCCCTTCCGTCGATGGTGCCCAAACCGTCAATCACCACGTTCTTGACACGGTCGGCATAAATCAGCTGAATGGTGGAGGTCTGCGTGCGCAGCGACACATAGTCCGACTTCATCGGCTGGTAGTCCTTCAGGTCTGTACTGCCATAAAGCGTAGCCCCGTGTTCCAGATAGAGGTGTACGTTCGACTTCAGCACGATAGAGCCTATCTTGTATGGACCTGTAGGTACAACCACTCTGCCGCCCCCTGCCTTCGCGCAGTCGTCTATCGCCTGCTGCAAGGCCTTTGTAGAGAGCACCGTGGTGTCAGCCTTCGCGCCATACTCCACCACATTATAATCACGCGCCGTTGCCGTCAGTATAGACAGTACCAGCACAAACATGAATAAGAACTTCCTTGCCATCATCATTTTCATTTTACTGACTGCAAAGGTACGACTTTCTTTCGACTTCTCAGACAAAAAGACAAATTTATAGTGAGATATCTGTTAAATCGTTATAAAAATGCCGTCGTAATGTAACATTAAACAAACTATTATTACTATATTTGCAAATCAAAATATACATTATGACCAAATTCAGCAAATCAAACTGGCTGCCAAGCCAGTTAGCGGAGAACCTCGCCGTCGTTGGTGAGCAGATACGTCTGGCCAGACTGAGGCGCGACCTGAGCCTCGAACAGGTTGCAGAGCGGGCCCAGTGCAGCCGTCTGACAGTTGCAAAACTCGAAAAAGGGATGCCGACGGTTTCTGTCGGAGTGCTGGTCAGGGTGCTCTATGCACTACAACTTGGCGATGACATCCTTCTGCTCGCCCGTGACGACAAACTTGGACATGTCATCCAGGATATTGAGATTAAAAACAAGAAAAGAGCATCAAGGAAATAAACAATGGAAAGACTTGAGGTCATTGCCAGCTTCGACTGGCTTGAGCAAGAAGAGACGATAGGCTATCTGGAGTATGATAGCTTGAAAGGAAGAGATGTCTTTTCATTCGAATTCACAAGACAGTGGATTAAAAGCCATCCTGACATCATATTAGGGGCTGACCTGCAACCATTCACTGGCAAACAATATGCAGAACCGGGACGCGGCATATTCGGATGCTTTGCCGACTGCCTGCCTGACTTCTGGGGGCGTCTGCTGATGGATCTCAAGGCAAAACAATCTGCCAGCAGGATGGTAAAGCTGTCCGATTGGGACTACCTGAAAGGCGTGGAGGACACACTGCGCGTTGGAGGGTTCCGCTTCAAGAATCCCGATACCGGGCATTACCTGAACTATTCAGAAAACTATCAGGTTCCGCCAATCATAAGCATTGACGAGCTTGTAGAAGCCGCGCGGAAGATAGAAGAGGAAGAATTCAGCCAGAACGGCCCAGACAACAGGTGGATTGAGAGACTTCTCAAGCCAGGAACGTCAGTCGGCGGCGCGAGACCCAAGGCCTGTGTCACTGACGGGAAAGACCTTTACATCGCCAAGTTCCCTTCTACCGTAGACAGATGGAATGAGGGCAGATGGGAGTTTTTTGCCAATAAGTTGGCAGAGCTATGCGGCATACAGACTACAGAAAGCAGGCTCATTCCCTCTGAGAACGGACATGACATCTTTCTTTCAAAACGTTTCGACAGAACTGCTGACGGCAAACGTGTTCACATGGCTTCTGCATTGAACATGCTTGGGTTGACATTGGAGGAAGCACAGAAAGACTTGCATAGTTATCATGAAATAGCCGACTTCATGGCCTTAAACGGAACCCATGTCGAGCAGTCGATTCAGGAACTGTACAGGCGTATAGCGTTTAACATCTGTATAGGAAACGCTGACGACCACCTGAAGAACCATTCCTTCATTCTTACTAAGAAAGGCTGGGAACTGTCACCCGTATATGACATTAACCCCTCCATCTTCGAAACCCACAGTCTCCTGATAGACGGCATATCGAATAAGTCAAGTTTGGGCAACCTATACAAGGCACATCAATTGTATCGGCTTGACAAAGATACCGCATACGGCATCATCGAGGAAGTGGCACAAAACATGAAAACCTGGAAGTCAATAGCCTCAGACTGTAGTATCAGCGACGGAGAGATGGAGTTGTTCTCCCAAAGGTTTGAGGTTGGAATGTCCTTGTGACCCCTAAATCTTTTTAACTTTGTTTCTAAGGACGAATTTAGGGAAAACTCCGACTTTTCCCACTTTTTTCATTTTTATTTGTATTTTCTTCGCATTTTTTTTGGTCGTTTCAAGAATAATGCCTATCTTTGCAATCGCAGTGTGGTGTCAACTGTGCTGCAAAGACATCGTGGGTTAAAAAAAGAAGAGAAGCTGATGCTTTGTCTTGTTATCTGAAACCTGGAAAATTTCAAATAACGTACAAGATGGAGATAGTGGCTACTCCTACGCTATAGCGTAGGATTGTTGTATCACTATATCTTTACGTTATAGGTATTCCAGGACCTCAGATAAGAGATATAGGACCGAGCGACAATTCTACGTTTTTTCGTTATGGCTCTGGAATAGCTAACGTGTTCAGGTCATTGTTCAATATATATAATATTGTTCGCGCGAGGGAACGACACCCCACCTGTCAGCGTGTGAACATTATTTATTTGAGACAATGAACAATATTTTTAACTCTAAAACGAAAACTATTATGAAAAAACAAATTCTTTTCTTTGCAGTAGCCGCCCTTGCGTTGGCCTCCTGCAGCAGCGAGAACGACG